>JBGFRY010000029.1:0-3675 GCA_041694845.1 Microcaldota archaeon | reverse complement strand
CATAAGTTCTCTACAGATATTACGCTCAGTGAACGGCTGGTTGGCAATGACACTTCAGAAATGAAGGGCAGCCACGAAGCCTATTGACTTGTCAATAGGTAGTTCACTTGAAACTACAATAGACCTGGTGATTAACCTGTTTAAGCCAAAGGATTTCATAAAAATAGAATATACTGGATATACTTCAGATAACAAAGTGTTTGATAGTACAAGAGGGGAAGTTGCCAAAAAACTTCATGGTCAAGAAGGTCCCTTACTTATTATATTCAAAGTAGACAGATTGCCAGAAGGTCTTGAAGAAATAATTTCAGAGATGAAAAATGGTGAAGAAAGAGAGGTCATATTACAACAAGAAAAAGCATTTGGAAAGCTAAAAAAATCTCTTATAAAGGTTTTTTCTCATAATTATTTTAAACAGCATGGAGTAAAGCCTAATGCAGGTTTAAATATTTATCTTGATACATCAAAAGGTCGCATTTTTGGCAAGATAAAATCTGTAAGTAGTGGTCGTATAGTTGTTGATCTAAATCATCCCATGGCAGGAAAAATCGTAAAATATAGGATAAAAATAACTGATGTAATAACTGATAACATAGAGAAAACAAATGCACTTCTTAATAGATATCAGCTAGATGGAAAAGTTCAAGTAGATGCTAATGGGATTTCGCTGGAGTTAACAAAAAGAAAAAACCAAAAAGAATACGAAATTAGAAAATTCCAGTTACTTGGATTACTAAAAATTGCTGTTCCTGAAATTACTGTAAATATTAAAGAAAGTACGTAGACTAACTATATAAATAATGTGATTTAATGTGTGAAATATGTACAAAAGTTCAACATTTTGATAATTACAAAAATTTTATAAATAAAATGATAGATGAAGACAAAAAAAGATTGGAGTTTACAAAAGAAAAAGCTAAAGAATTGGCAACTATAACGAAGTTGCTATATACCTCTGTAAAGTGGCCTGTTAAATTGATTTATCCAATGTTTGAGGCGCGCACTGCTTACTGTGTTCCTAACAATTATTTCCAGAGTTTATATATAGATGGAGAGAGGTGTGGGGCGATGTTCGCGCATGGATCAATGCGCTCATTGTTTTTTGTAGAGGATAAAATCATATTATTTTCAAAAACAGTTCATCATGCAGAGGGAAATGAATTTTTTACTTCTTTCATACTCGCTGATTTTGATAGAAAGGAGTTTAAGTATTATTTTGATGGGGAAAATTTTGCAATAATAGTAGACAAAGAAAAGAAAATGAAAAATTTAATAACTGGGAGGATAGATGCGAAGAAGATTAAGTTCAATTTCATAAATAATTCTGTGAAGAATAGAATAATGCTTAAAGAGAATGTATTAACCTCTACACAGTTTAAAGCGATTTATGAGAAATACGGGACTGCAGTTAAGAAAGTTGCTTCTATTGATTTAGAGGGGTATGCAATAACTGTACCACATTTTTCTCCTCATCCGTATTTGCTTCAGATACATAAAGAATTAGGTTTTGCCTCTAGCAGAGATTTCCAAGAGCATGTGGTTGATTATTTTAGAACGCATCTTAATCTTTTCAGTAAAAACGAATACCCCAATAGTTTATAAGTCAATTTTGCTGCTAAGAATTCGCTTACAACTTGGCCAGAAATTGGTGCAAGCTCAACGATATCAAATCCAACTATTCTTCGTTTTTTTGCAACAGTTCTAAGCAAACCGATTACTTCTTCCCATAGCAATCCACCAGGTTCTGGTGTTCCAACTGCAGGTATTATACTAGGATCAAAACAATCTAAATCGATTGTAATAAAAACATTTTCTGATAGGCGTTCAACTATTTTGTTACTATCAAACTTTCTTCCAAAATAGATATCGTTTTTGATATTTTTATTTTTTATATAATCATACTCGCCTTTATCTATAGCGCGAATCCCAACTTGAACAACAGTATCTATTTTTGCATCTTCCCTTACTCTCCTCATTACGCATGCATGATTATATTTAGAACCTTCATAGCTTTCGCGAAGATCAGCATGCGCATCTACTTGGAGAACTGATAAGTTTTGATATTTTTTCTTTATGGCAAAAACTTCACCTAGGGTTATTGAATGCTCGCCGCCAAAAACAATTGGAAATTTTTTGTTTTTAAGAATTTCACCTACTGCTTCTTCAACACGTTTTATTGTTTTATAAGGAGAATCACAATCAGGTTCGAGCTCATCTGTAGTATGTAGCTTGATATCAAAAACGACCTCTTTTCCGAATTCTAGATCAAAGAATTCTACTTGTCTACTTGCAGTTAGTATGGCATGTGGACCTTCTCTAGTGCCTCCCCTATAAGAAATGGTTCCTTCATATGGAACTGGCAAGATGACTACATCACTATCTTTGAATTCATTTTGTACACCCATGAACGCGTAGGGACATCTAATGTATTGGAACCTCATTAAGACCACCTTTTCAGTTGTATACTATGTTGACATATTAAAAAATATGTGGTTTTCATTTACTTTCTGAAGTACTAACCAATCACCCAAATGGTACAAATTTGCTGAATTCAAAAGAGCTACTTTTTAAACTTTTCCGCTCACAAAAATAATATGAGTTCGGATTTGAAAGTAGGAGACGTAATGACAAAGAATGTCGTGGTTATTCCTATAGGATCATCATCTACAGAAGTCGCAAGATTAATGAAAAAGCACAGAATTGGGTCTATCGTAGTTGTTGAAAGTAGTAAGGAAAGCAAAGCAAAAGGAATAATTACTGAAAGAGACATTGTGTATAAAATAATCGCACTAAAAAAAGATCCGTATAAAACACTGGTTGAAGAAATAATGTCTAAACCGCTTAGGGTAATACGACCTAATGCTTCAATCGAGGATGCTGCAAAGGCAATGCGAAAGAATTCAATAAAAAGATTGCCAGTTGTAAATGAAAAATCAGAATTAATTGGCATTCTAAGTGAAGGAGATATTATGATGATATTTCCAGCTGTTGTTGATATACTAGAAGAACGGATTGCACTTAAAACATTATGATCATATTAATAAAATAGCTGTGCATGGATGGCCCCCAGAGGCATTGACCTATGAAAAGGGTGTCAACAATGTACAGCATTTGCAGAGTAGGCTTTACGTTTCTACTTCTTCTCCGAACGCTATAGTAGTTAAAATTCGGTGTCATAAACTATGACGACGCAATTGGATGAGGAAAAAAAGAGATACTTAGAAAAACAACTAAAAAACATTATCGAAAAACTTAAAATGAGCAATATTGCTGTTGAAGGAAAGAAAGATGTTGAAGCACTCAAAAGACTTGGCTGCAACAACATTATTTGCGTGGCTGGCAATCCAAAAATAATGTGTAAAACAATGAACAAAATGAAATGGAAAAATGTTGTTATATTAACTGACATCGATGAAAGAGGTAATGAACTTGCTGATGAAGTGAGAAAAGAATTAGAAAGATATGAAATTGCTGTTGATGTGGAAACACGCAAGCGTGTTTCAAAAATCCTAAATTTAAAGGAAGTTGAAACGATTGACAGAAAATATGAAAAAATATTAAAGGATGTATTATAGAGGTGAAAAATATGACGATCTGTATGAACGATACGTTCATATCTCGCCATATTTTTGTTAAGTATGACAATGGATATATATTATAGAGGTGAAAAATATG
>JBGFRY010000012.1:0-3679 GCA_041694845.1 Microcaldota archaeon | reverse complement strand
ATTTGCGCCTTTTTTCTTGGAGTAGTAGCTTGGTTATTTGGTTGGGGAACCACAATTGTAGAACTAGTGTCTTCATTGTACATTGGTTATGCCCCAACATTTTTAGGAAGTATAATTGGTGCTGTTTGGGGATTTATTGATGGATTCATTGGAGGAGTTATAGTAGCTTGGTTGTATAACAGCTTTCAAAGAAGAAAAGAAAAACAATAATCTTTCTAGCTTTGCTAGCTTAAATTGTCTTTTTGAAAAAAATAATAGTAATAAAAACAGAACGCAGTCTATAATCTATTATGTCACTACAGATGTACAAAACTCTTTCTGGTAAAGAACCTGCTGAAAAAATCCTTGATGAACTGAGGAAACGTGCAAGTTCACTTTCAAAACCACCTCATTTAGCGATAGTTATCGTCGGTGAAGATAAACCATCTCAGGTTTATGTTTCTAATAAGATCAAAACAGCAGAGCGTATTGGAGTAGAAACTGGCGTCCATCGTTTACCTGAAACTGTAAGCGAGCAGGAATTATTAGCACTTGTGGAAAAACTTAACAAAAATAGAACTGTTGATGGTTTCATTGTTCAGACTCCATTGCCAAAACAAATCAATACACAGAAATTAGTAGATGTAATAGACCCAAAAAAAGACGTTGATGGTTACCACCCTTTGAATCTTGGAAAAGTACTAGCTAATCAAGTAGATAAAGACACTTTTCTACCAGCAACACCATTTGGAGTAATGAAAATGCTTGAATATTACAATGTTCAGCTCGGTGGAAAGAACGCAGTAGTGATTGGAAGGAGCAACACTGTTGGCAAACCAATAGCAATGCTTCTTCTTCATAGAAACGCTACTGTTACAATTTGCCATTCTAAGACGCAAGAGCTTGCTGGATACACAGCTAATGCAGATATTATTATTGCAGCAGCAGGTTCACCAGGACTCGTAAAAGCAGACATAGTAAAAGAAGGTGCGTATATTATTGATGTTGGAACAACGCGCCTTACAATAGACGGAAAAGATAAAGTAGTTGGCGATGTTGATTTTGAGAGTGTGATAAAAAAGGCGAATTGCTCTCCAGTGCCTGGCGGCATTGGGCCGTTAACTGTTGCGATGCTGCTGGCGAACGTGGTTAAGGTGGCAGATAATGAAAAAAAGTGAAATAATTATCTTGGGGATAATTTTACTTTCTTTTGTTGTTGGGATCTATTTTTATCCTCGGATGCCAGAGGAAATGGCTACTCATTGGAATGCCAAAGGACAAGTGGACGGCTATATGTCAAAATTCTGGGGATTATTTTTGATACCATTTATTCTTGTTGGCTGTGCCCTACTTTTTATTGCTATTCTGAAAATAGATCCATTGAAAACAAACATTGAAAAATTTAGGAAATATTATGATAGGTTTATTATTTTATTTTTTGTCTTCATGTTTTCAATCTACTTCTGGGCGATTCTCTGGAATCTCGGAATTAAGATAAGTCCGAATATAATTTTTTCTATCGGACTTGGGTTTCTATTTTTCTATATCGGCATTCTTTGTGAAAATGCAAAAAGAAATTGGTTTATTGGAATTAGAACTCCTTGGACTTTGAGCAATGAAGTAGTCTGGGAAAGGACCCACAAAATTGGCGGAAAGTTGTTTAAATTTGCCGGAGTCATTGCTCTTTTAGGAATCTTTTTTCAAAATTATTCTTTATTTTTCGTTCTTGTTCCGATAATTTTAGTCGCTGTTTATACGATTATTTATTCCTATTTTGAATATCAAAAGGAAGTAAAATAATATAAGAAAACAGATAACAACAAGAATTTACGCAAAACAATATTAAATATATTTCAAGCATTCGACCCTATCCACCGCGATGTTGTATTCCGTATACACCACCCAAATTTCTGGCCCTTGCCACAGCCATGAATCATTACGACCGTACCGCTAATGCTGGCTCTGTTGCTGCAGGTTGTTTTTTTCTTGAGGTATAGAACAACTTGGTAATCAACTATGTCAAAATAGGCAACATTTTCATTGAGTAGCACGCAGGTTGGGTAAGTAGATGCTGGGCAATCGCTTGAGTGAACCATCCCTCTACGACAACCAGTTTTCCCACGTACTTTTTTAAGTCATTTGCGTTTTTCACAACTGGATGATTTGCCACCAGAGCCACCGCAAAATGTGAATTACCTACGGATTCGTTTATTTAATCCCAACTCTCCCAAGATTACCTGATTTCATAAATTGCTCTATTTTCTTTCTAAAACCTCGGTCATGTTTGAATTTACTTAGTATTTTTTCCATTTTTTCGAATTGTAAAAGGAATTCGCTTACTTCTTTGGTAGAACAACCCGAACCTTTTGCAATGCGTTCTATCCTTGTATTTGATTTACGGATTAGCGATGCATCTTTTTTCTCTTGTTTTGTCATCGAATTTATCATTGCTTCAAACTTCTTCAGTTTGTCTTCACTCTGCTGAACAAACTCTTTAGGAATATCAGGTGCGCCAAGCATCGAAAAAACAGTTGAAAGAGGACCTAGTTTTTTTGCTGCTTTTAATTGATCGTAAAATGTTTGAATTGTAAACTTTTCAACCTCTAGTTTTTTTAAATCCTCTTCTTCTGCAATTTTCTTTGCTTTTTCGATTAAACCTGCAATATCTGGAACACCAAGAAGGCGGCCGACAAATTTCTCTGTATTGTAAACTTCAAAATCTTCTATTTTTTCTCCACTACCAATAAACGCAATTTTTGCGCCAGTTGCTGCTACAGATGAAAGCGCGCCGCCACCTTTCCCACTTCCATCTATTTTTGTTGTGATTACCCCAGTAAGATTTACTACCCTACCAAACTCTTCTGCCTGTTTACCTGCAACTTGGCCAATGTCAGCACTCACGACGAGATATGCTTCATCTGGTTTAAGTTTTTCATTGATGTCTACAAGCTCTTTTTTTAATTCGTCATCAAATGCGCTTCTACCAGCAGAATCAACAATCAGAATGTCATCCTTTGATGTTTTAAGTGCGTTTTCTACTACCAACAGCGCATTTTTCTCACCTTTGGTTGTGTAAAAATTAACAGTGATTTTCTTTGCTAATTGCTCAAGCTGCTCTTGCGCTGCTGGTCTTTCAACATCAGCACCAACAACACCAACAGAAAGGCCACGTGATTTGTAGAAATGTGCTATCTTTGCGCAAGTTGTAGTTTTGCCTCCACCATAGAGCCCAACCATAAGAACCTTGTGTTTATCTAGTCGTGGTGAATACGAAACACCCATTAATGAGGTTAGTTCATCGTAAACGACCTTAAGAACATGCTCTTTAAGACTGAGCGCTTCTTTTTTTTCTGTTTTAAGTGCTCTTTGTTCGATACGTTTAGATAATTCAAAAACCAATTTTACATTTACATCTGAAGATATCAGAATACGTTGTAGCTCTTTTATAAGCTCCCGAACTGCATCTTCATCAATGTATGGTTTGCCACTAAGTTTTGCCAGTGCCTCTCTAAGTTTCTTTCCAAGGTCCATAGACGCCACTATTATTATAGTACTTCCGAAAGTAAATAAAAACTGATTCTTTTTCTTACTGGTCTTGTGTCTCGCGTCCTGAGTCTTACCTTGAACGCAAGATCGAAGTTACCATAATTTAACTCATTTTTCAGAATTAAAAATTTTCTGAACTAATCACATTGCAATT
>JBGFRY010000005.1:0-3712 GCA_041694845.1 Microcaldota archaeon | reverse complement strand
GGAATGTAAAACTCCATTTTCTGATCTAACTCATCTATCGCAAACTCGCTCGCAGCATAAACTAACAAATTCCTCTCTTGATTTCTTCAAAATCAGAGTTTGAAAAGATACATTTAAAAAAACTAAAAAAGAAAAAAATCTGTTTAAAAATGCGATTGTTCAGTAACAATACTCTTAATCCTTTAATTAAGAAGTATCAAAATCTAAGAAGGACATTATTAGATAATCTTCAATGCCTAAAAAAAGAAAAAATGTTATTAAATCTAAAATGAGTGAGTTACCAAGAAGAATCTCAAAGGCACTTATTAGCTCTTATGATTCTATAAAACCATCAGTAGTTCCGAACTTCTTTTGATACATTAATTGACTTCTTTAGAAATAATCTTGTTGTTTTGCCTATTAAAATTGTAATGTGATTAGTTCAGAAAATTTTTAACTCTGAAAAATGGGTTAAATTATGGTAACTTCGATCTTGCGTTCAAGGCAAGACTCAGGACGCGAGACACAAGATTAGTAAGAAAAAGCATCAGTTTTTATTTACTTTCGGAAGTACTAACATACATTTACAATAGCTCTCCTCTTGCTTGCTCTATCTGGATTCTTGCTATATCTTGTTTTCTTCTGAAATCAGGTAGAACTGTATTACTAAACCTTAATGGCAATAATACATCATAAATCTGTTCCATCATCTTGAAATAAATCTCAGCCTCATGTTTGTTACCACGCCGCAGCGATTCATACATCTCTCGCTTTAGTTCGCCAGTAGCATCAAGTAATCCGTTTAAATATGCAATTTCACTAACTTTAAGCTCCTTGAAGCATGGGATTTTTCTTTTTTCAACCGCACTTAAAACAATCATTGCTTCTGCATATTCTTGCAGTATGTGGTTCATCTGTTCTGGGAACTCACCTGCAATCTTTTCTATTGCAGTAATTTCATTTTCTGCATCTTGTAGATATTTTTTTGCTTCTGTAAGTTCTTTGGCATGGATTGCCTTAATCGCATTGCTGCAACTACGGACAATCCCGCGGTTTTTCATATGAACTTTATCAAACAGCTCCTCTTTTTTTATTAATCTTTTTTCTATCTCTTCAATTCCCAAATCTGGCATAAGAACACCTTTTTAATTCTAATTAGATTATTTTAAACAGGAGGTTTTAAAATGTACATTGTACTTTCTTTGGGCGGAAGTTTGGTAAATACAGAGCAAGGAATTGATAAGGAATATTTAGCAAAAATAAAGGAAATTGTACTTAAAAATTCAAACAATTTTGGTATTGTTGTGGGCGGCGGATTTGAGGCAAGAAAAAATGCAAAAGCACTAAGAGAAAAACATGCATCTGAATTTGAATGTGATGAAGCTGCAATAAAAATAACATGGAAGAATGCTACTTTGCTAATACGCACGCTTGGCACTATCGCTTATCCAAAGGTAATTAAAGATTTCAAAAAAGCGAGAAAACTCGCCACAAAACATAAGATCGTTGTTATGGGTGGGACGATACCTGGCATAACTACTGACACCGATTCTGTACTTTTGGCAGAAGCGTTGAAAGCTCAGCGGCTCGTGAACATAAGTAACATTGATGCAATATACGATACAAATCCAAAAGAAAAACAAAACGCAAAAAAATACAGTAACTTAACTTACGAAGAACTAGTAGAACTTGCGATAAAGTCTGATAAGCGCACTGCAGGAACTAATTTTATTTTTGATTTGCTTGCATGTAAATTATTAGCAAGGTCAAAAATCGAGGCGCATTTTGTCAGCGGCAGGAATATAAAAGATATAGAAACTGCAATAGAAGGAAAAAGGCATAGCGGGACGATTGTGAAGTAAAATCTAAAAAAAATAAAATTATTTCAAATATTTCGCAATCTCTTTTTCATTAAGTGTTGTGCATTTCTTTGTTTTTGCATTAATATAAAGAATCTCCATGTTCTCTTGCATGAGTTTTTCTTCTTGTGTTTTTTTAAGCGCACTCACAGCAAGTTCTATAGCTTCATCAAGTGTTATATTATCCTTATAATTTTTCTCTAATATCTCATCTACTTCTTTTTTATTTGCACCAATAGAATCTGCTTTATATGCTGTCATTGCACCACTTGGTTCTGCTTCATAAAGTTTTGCAGATCCATCTACTCCTGCAATAAGTAAAGAAACCCCAAATGGTCTTATACCACCGTATTGAGTGTATATCTGCATAAGATCACAAATAGATCTTGCAATAGATTCTATAGTTGGCGGTTCATTATATGTTATGTGGTGCCTTTGTGCATCAACCCTTGCAACATCAACTAATCGCCTTGCATCTGCTATCAATCCAGATGCCGTTACTGCTATATGTGAGTCAATATCAAATATTTTTTTCAATGATTCAGGAAGAATTAGTTTAGAATGGATAGATTTGTATGCTATAAGCGCAACTCCATCTTTTGCAGTTATTCCGATTGCAGTCGCACCACGTTTTACAGCTTCTTTTGCGTATTCAACTTGGAATAATCTTCCATCAGGACTAAATACTGTAATCGCTCTGTCATATGCTTGTGGAGAAACTCCATACATAATAATACACCTCGCAAATAAAAATCAATTTGTTAATTTATTTTTGATTTAATGTTATCTGTTAAACAACATTCTATTTAAATGTTTACATCGCAATGGCTTTGCGCCACATATATCACTCTCGAAAAAATTCACATTTCACGTCGTGACAAAAATACGCGTTAATCAACATATAAATATTTTTGAAATTATTTACAACTATAGCAAGCGCGATTTTATAATGTTATTTTATTTTAGCGCAAAGCTGGAAAACATAGTTATTATCTTAAAGAGTTATACAACAAACTACTAATGCTAAGCTGTCCCATAATTGATTATCTGACATGGTTTATATCTGCGTTTTCATCAGTATATCAGCCAGACCTTTGACGGATCAAAAATCTCTGTTCAATTTATTGATTTCGTTATTCGCAGCAGCTCTAGTATCTTCATAATTTGAATATCTTGCAACATATTTCAACGCATCAACATTTCCAGAAAGCTTCTTAACTGCAGCCATTCTAGTATCTACATAATCAGAATATATGGCAACATATTTCAGCGCATCTATATCCGTTAATTTCTTGACCATTATTGCAAGCTTCTTAACTGCATCCATTCTAGTATCTCCATAATTTGAATATCTTACAACATCTTTCAGCGCATCTATACCCGTTAATTCCTTAGCCATCCTTGCAAGCTTCTTAACTGCAGTCATTCTAGCATCTCTATAATTGGAATATCTGGCAACATATATTAGCGCATCTATATCCGTTAATTTCTTGACCATTATTGCAAGCTTCTTAACTGCAGCTATTCTAGTATCTACATAATCGGAATATCTTACAACATCTTTCAGCGCATCTATACCCGTTAATTCCTTAGACATCCTTGCAAGCTTCTCAAATGCAGCCATTCTAGCATCTCCATAATTTGAATATTCGGCAACATATCTCAGCGCATCAATATCTCCAGAAAGCTTCTCAAATGCAGCCATTCTAGTATCTCCATAATCAGAATATCTGGCAACATCTTTCAACGCATCAATATTTCCAGAAAGCTTCTCAACTGCAGCCATTCTAGTATCTACATAATCAGAATATCTGGCAACATCTTTCAACGCATCAATATTTCCAGAAAGCTTCTCAACTGCAGCCATTCTAGTA
>JBGFRY010000047.1:0-3745 GCA_041694845.1 Microcaldota archaeon | reverse complement strand
ATCTAAAGCCGGTTTGGGGATCAGACACTCAAAGATATCGAGAAATTAAAAAAGCCAAACGAAATCTTAACTCAAAAAGATAAAATGGCTAAAACCGCGCTTAAAAGAGAACCGTCCCCTAGTTCTGAACTTGGGCAGCCTCACTAACCTAAACGCCGTCTTTTTTAATACGGGTTAAAATTTGTTCTTTGATCTCTTTGGGAATTGGTTTAAATATGTTCCTCCTTTAAGACTAATTATGTAGTCTTTTACACAACATGTCTAATTTTTGGGGTACCTGTCCGCCGTCGCATTCACTTTTACCGTACTCAGATATATTTCTCTAAGGCGGTGAATGTGATTAATATGTATTTATTTTTTTCTTGCAACAGCTCTGGCAAGGTTATGTTTGTGTGGTTTTGAGTAGCCAAAGTGACATTTGTTATTAATTAAACCTTCATAGTAATAAACAATTTCCATATCATTTAAATTATAAAGTAGCTCTTGATTTTCAAAAAAATACTTAAATTGACTTTTGGGGTTATTAATTTTCTCGTCCGTTGTAAAAACTGAAATTGCAGCCAAGCCTCCTGTAGTTATACCCTTCTTTATGCTTTTAATCATGTTTAGCGTCAAATCTTTATCCAAGTAATTCAATATATTATTGGCACATATCATGTCAAAGACATCATTTTCGATATGATATTTTAATATGTTTTTCTCAATAAGCTGTATGTTATAGGCATTATTTTCGGATAATTGTTTTTTTATTTCTTTTAAAGCTGTATTTGAATTATCGATTGCTATTACAGTAAAACCTTGTCTTGCCATAAAAAAAGTATCTCTTCCAGTACCACAACCCAAATCTAAAACAACTCCCTTATTTTTGGTTAGGTTTTCAAAAGCTATACTTACTGTTTTGTTTGGTTTGATTGGAGTTTGTTCTTTTTTATCCAAGTGATTTTCATATTTAGCAATATAATGTATAGTATAATATAATGTTTCCACAATTGAAAGATGAATGGTCTTTGATAAGTAAATAGTAGGAGGTGTAATGTTGTGTCAATTGAGGGATTTAAAAAACTATATGGATTGAAAAGCGATCCAGTTTTTTTCGGGGAAAATAAAGCAAAAAATTATGCATCTAAAGCTAAAGAAAGTGTGAATCTTGAAACTTCTAAGAATGGATTGATAAAAAGAGCTGCTAGTCTAGTTCCGGAAGCGAAAGAGCATAGTAGAGCTCTTGATATTGGATGTGGTGAGGGAAGGTGGTCTAGGTTCTTGAGCACAAAGGGCTATAATGTTTTGGCTATTGATGAAAGTAGATCAATGATCGAAATAGCAAAAAACCTCTCCATTAATTACAGAAACATAGAATACTACGAGCTTCAGGTTGACAAATTGGGTAGATTAGAGGAGAGTTTTGATCTTGGTATTGCCAGTTATATTTTAAATAATATTCAGAATGTCTCTAGGTTTTTTCAATCTGCGAGTCATCTGATTAACATTGGAGGCTATCTGATCATTATAACTAAAACCTTGAATATTTCTGAAGAACTGGCAAGGCGTTTTGATGGTTATTTTTTGCCTATAAAACTGCGAAACGAATGCATTATGTATACTACTCCCCATTCTTGCAATAAATATATTAAAGCTGCTAAAGAATTTGGTTTTGCAGTCGAGGAGATTTACAAACAAGCATCGAAAGATTATTTTGACAATGAGAATATTAATGATCTTGATGTCAAAATCGAAAATCTAGTTGTCAAATTTAAAAAGGTTGACGCGTCTAGCAAATAGCAAAAAGATTAAGGGGTACCTTTATCTATTGGTTAGAAATTAAGATACCCCTTTTTGTATTATCTCGATTTCTTTAGCAAAATTTCCAGCATTGCGGATCTTTTCTAAAGAAATTGCCGTATGTACCAGCAGACACGGCATGGCAGCCTCGACAATAGTTTAGTAGTTCACAGTTGCCGCAATTTTCCATTTTGTCGATATTTCTGTACGCCATCATTTTTTCATTTAGAAAAATATTAACAAAGTTGTCTTCAAGGATGTTTCCAACTTTGCTTTCGAATCTGCGACATGCGCAAATTTGTCCATCTGATAGTACTGTCATGTGGCTAATAGCACAATGACAACCGTCCATAACCAGATTTTCCTCCTCGATTTCATAAAGCCCTTTTTCAAAGAGGAAAAGCTTCCACAGATGATCCTTTAAAGTAAAGCGCGTTCCCTTGTCTGCTAATTGTGAGTACCTTTCCCACATAATTGATAGGAATTCCTTGTATTCATGAGGGGTAAAGTTATACTTTGTATCTTTGTGGGTTGGACAATATCTTGCAAAAGTAAAAGTACTAACGTCTAACTTGGTTGCTAATTCGGCAAGATCAGGGATCTCGTGACTGTTTAGTTTGGATACAGTTGTCATGATATTTGGCTTTATTTCATGTTGTTTGAGGGTTTGAATAGCCACAACAGTAGCATCAAAAGAACCTTTCTTGCGTATGAAATCATGAGTTTCTTTAAGACCGTCTAGTGACATTTGGTAGCTTTTGCATCCCAAGCTTTTAAGTTTTCTCGCAACCCCATCGCTTAAATGGAAGGGATTGCCAAGAATACTAAATGGTATTTTTTTTTCATGAATATACTCTAGGAGCTGCCAAATATTTGGATAAAGTAACGGGTCACCACCGGTTATGTTCATGGAAGGCCTGCATTCCATTCGGTTGCAGAAATCAAGAAACTTGTTGACTATCAGTATGCATTGATCTAGTGGAAGCCCTTTATGAGGTTTGCTGTTAGGATTACTGTAGATATAACAGTGCTTGCATCGCTGATCACATGTATCAGTAATATGCCACTGTATCCCGAACGGTTTTTTACATGTATGGGCGTCTTTTCCTAAAACCTCTTTTTGAAGTGTCGTCACTTTTTCCATCCTCTCTTAAATTCAGGAGATGGAGACCGCTAAACACTAAATAATCTAGAAGTCTCCATTCCTGTATTTGTTTTTAATCGCTTGTTAGTATTTCCTAAATATTGCAACCACCGTCGTTGCATTCGCCTTCACCGCACTCAGAGTTACAATCGCCGCCACAGTTACACTGAGTGTTGGCAATGTCACTACCTTTCATCTTAATTCCCAATACTGACTGAACGGAATGTTTATCCTTGTGCGGCATCTCTTCTTCCCAGTAACTGAACCGATCCAAGCCTTTCATCTGTATCACCTCCTTTAGGATTAAATACATGGACATAGTTTATATACGTTTCGGATAATGTCTGCTATTCTTTGATTTTAAGGTACTTAAGGCTTATGGTTATAAATTACATTATGCTAACAAATAGTTTTTGTAAAGTCAAAATTATTTAGACATTTAACTCGCTCTGTTTGCGGAAGATGGGCAGGTACCCAAAAATTAGACATGTTGTGTAAAAGACTACATAATTAGTCTTAAAGGAGGAACATGTTTAAACCAATCCCCAAAGAGATCAAAGAACAAATTTTAACCCGTATTAAAAAAGACGGCGCTTAGGTTAGTGAGGCTGCCCAAGTTCAGAACTAGGAGACCAAATCTAGCCAGAACTAGAACTAGGGGACGGTTCTCTTTTGAATACGAAATTAGCCATTTTGTAAAATAAAGTATATAATAAATCTATACCAAGACCACCAAGACTTCTTTATATCTAAAAGCTATTATCATATTATATAGTTTCCATTAATAAAGTTGTCATCTTAATTTATCGTTCGAGGAACGAG
>JBGFRY010000037.1:0-3767 GCA_041694845.1 Microcaldota archaeon | reverse complement strand
GTTCACGTCGATAATAAGTGTGATTTTATGATGTTATTTCATTTTGGCGCAAAGCTGTCAAAGGGTCTTCTGCTAGTATTATTATAAACTAGTCTTTCTCTCTAATATTTATTAATATTCTCTTTGAAAATACTTAGTGAGGTTGTGTTAGGCTGGCGAATTCTTAAGCATGGTGAGTATCGCATAAATTTACCAATACTCAGCGAAGATGAGGAGGAATTAATAACAGCACTTGAAGAAAAATTTAAAGAGGAGACACGACAACGTTCTATAAAGACAAGAGAAGAGACAGAAAAAATAATGAAAGAACTAATTTTCTCTTATGCTGAGGAGAAAAGAATCTATGTGGACAGTGATCAGTGCAACTATCTAGCAAAAATTTCTGCGCTTCACATCTATGGTTTTGGTTTTATAGAGATGCTACTTCTTGATAAAAATATTGAAGAAATTTCAATAATTGGAATTAATAAGCCTGCATATGTTTATCTACGAGGAAAAGGTTGGGAGTCAGTGAACGCAGCATTTACAGATGAACATGCAATCACAGATACAGTAAACAAAATGGCGCAGCCAATCGGAAGACGAATAACCCTACAAAATCCTCGTATCGATGCAATGTTACCTGATGGTTCAAGACTGCACGCATCACTACCGCCGATTTCTGGTGGTGAGATCTCAATAAGAAAATTTAGAGAAAGACCATTCACAAGTTTTGAACTCGTAGAGAATAAAACACTATCAAAAGATGCAATGACATTTCTTTCGCTTATAATGCAAGGTGACAATTCTGTAATAATCGCAGGAAATACTGCATCTGGAAAAACAACAACCCTCAACACGTTATTTGTTTTTGTTCCAGCTAATGAACGTATTATTATTGTTGAGGAAACACCGGAGATAAGAATCCCGCACAAACATCAGCTACGCTTGGTTGCTAATAGTGATATGGGCATTTCGTTAAAGGATTTGGTATATGACAGCCTTAGAATGCGACCTGATAGAATGATGGTAGGCGAAGTAAGAAATATGAATGAAACACAAGCATTGTTTGATGTTCTTCTTGCAGGCCAAGCAAGAGGAGTATATGCAACGTTTCATGCACAGTCAACTGCAGAAGCACTCCAGCGATTAAGAAGTTTTGGAATTAATGAGAATGATCTGCGTTCTATTGATTTTATAATCGTACAAAAGCGCATGTTGAGTTATGATCCAAAAAAACGAGTTTGTAGCGAGATAAGAAGAGTAGTTGAAGTATCCAACCAAGAAGGGGCAATTTATGCATATGATGGGAAGAAAGATCTACTAAATCAAAGAAAATTAGATAGTGTCATTGAAAAAATTGCAGATGGTATGCGCATTTCAAAAAAAGAATTATTGGAAGAAATTAAGATTCGAAAACAAATGATTGATACAAAAGGTGAATTTTTAGAGGTTTTCAAAAAAATCCAGCTGAGTCTTTTCGGGAAGTCCTATGAAGATAATTGAGGTTCTTTTCAAAATTTCTAAGTTTTTTCCTTCTGTTAATTTAAAGATGAGTTCTAATTCTAAAAATGCATTGTATGAAATTTCATCTGAAATTGCTCCTAAGATTGATCATGATAAGTATGTCGGCACTTGCATTTTCGTATCGCTTATATTTGCATTTTTGATATTTTTATTGTTATTTGTAATGAGTGATATAAACTTGGGTCTCATCCTTGGTATTGGTATGTTGGTGTTTGGATGCCTAGCGTTCTTGCTTCTTAATCTTCCCTTAATAGAGTTAAACCAACGCGTAAGTGAGGCAGAGATTGAACTGCCGCAGGTACTGCGAAAAATTGGTATAATGATCGAACTTGGAACTCCTTTTCAGAAAGCACTCCTATCTGTTGCTGAAGAGAATTCTGCACTTGGAAAGCAGATAAAGAATGTATTAAATGAGATAGATGCTGGAGCTTCGGTAAGTAGAACATTGTCGCAATGGGCAACAAAGGTAAAGTCAAATTCATTTAAGCGTGCAATCGCTCAACTGCTTTCATGTTATGAACACGGTCAGAGTGGCAAGGAAATGAAAGCTATTGGAGATGAATTGCTTGCTATACAACAGCACTCATTCAGAGATGCTGCGACACGCTCATCAACAGTTGGTTTGCTGTTTGTTGCAACGGCTGCGCTTCTCCCAACATTTTTTATTATTCTTTCTGTTATTGGCCAGCCATTGACTTCGATAACATTTTCAGAGAATACATTTATTATTGTACTTCTCACACTTTTTCCAGCAATAAGTCTTTTGATTATCATGCTAGCAAAGGCAACACTCCCAAAGGTATTCCTCTGCTCAAAAAAGAGAATTGATTTGGTTCCATTGTTACTCTCACTATTTGTTGTAGGTTTCTGGCTTTTTCTTCAACCACCTTATAATTATGCTATATCTGCGATTGCTATTGCAGTACTAGGAGTCATGCTTTATAAAAAATACCAAAAAGAGAAACAACTTGAATTACTAGAGGCCGCGCTACCTGATGCACTTTTTGCAATTGCAACCTTGCCAAAAGGGAGCAAAATAGAACGAATAATATCAACAATAAAGAATGGAAATTATGGCCATTTATCAGAAGAAGCAACAATTGCATTGAGACAACTTAATGCAGGTGTTAAACCAGACATTGTCTTTACTGACATTGGAAAGAGAAATAATTCAGAAAATACAGAACGCGTATTTCAGTTGCTTGTATATGCGATAAATACTAATTCGCTCAATAGGATGACAGAAGTTGCTGAGGATCTGCTAAAATTTCGTGAAATATCGCGAGAGAGAAGCGCGATATTGGGAATACAGAAGTATACCTTATTATTTGGCGGAATTCTTGTTCCACTAATACTAAAAACAACCTTGTCACTTGTCAAAGATATGCAGAACTTTATTGAACCTAGTATGCAAGATCTTCTTCCGTTGGCTGTAAAAATAATACCAGGCTATGTAGTTATTTATAGTGCTCTTGTATCGTACTATCTCAGTGAAATTGAAGAGAAAGAATCAGCATTGCCTGTTTATTTCATACTTTTGGTTGTAGTTGGAATGCTAATACTATCAATTATGTAAAACTACTATTCTAATTTTATTACCATTCCTCTTTTTTAAAGTAGTTTTCAGATTATGAGGAGCAATTATTTCTAAAATATCATAACTGTGATGGGTACGCACTGGAATTATAATCGCACTTTTTATTCCACCAACTGCACAAGAATAGATGAAAAGGTCTCCAAATGTTCTATTTTTGTCTTTAAATCCTTTGACAACAAGCGGCTCTAATTTAATGAGAAGTTGCCGTTTTTTTATTCCTTCATTATCAAGCTTTATATTAAGCGTTCCAAAAAATGGTTTAAATCCAAGTATTTTCTTTATTTTTGGGGAGTACTTTTTTATATAATAAGCTCCATCACCAACACCGCTTACAATCTCTCCATTGAAAATGAGTTTTTCCTCTTTTATCGTTTTTCCTTCAATTGCATTTTTCAACTCTTCAAAAAATGCTGTTATTTCATTCATTCCAAATTTTGTGATTGTAATCCCTTGGTTTTTCCTTTCGATCTTTCCTTCTTTTTCTAATGAAATTAACAAACGAGAGATATTTTGTTGTGACATGCCAAGAGAATCTGCAATAGCAGTCGTAGATAGAAATACTGGTTGTTTATGCGCCAAATTTTTCAAAAGAAAGAGAAGAACACTGTTTATACTACCGCTCATGCTTACTATTTTGTTGGTAAGAAATAAAAATCGTTCATGT
>JBGFRY010000058.1:0-17450 GCA_041694845.1 Microcaldota archaeon | reverse complement strand
ATCCTTCTCATCATTTTTTGCTGAAGAACCAGTAATTCCGCCTTGAGATATTGAACTACCCTTAGATTTATTTAAATAATCCTTCTCATCATTTTTTGCTGAAGAACCAGTAATTCCGCCTTGAGATATTGAACTACCCTTAGATTTATTTAAATAATCCTTCTCATCATTTTTTGCTGAAGAACCAGTAATTCCGCCTGGAGATACAAACGCACTTAGTAAACATAAAACAACAAATAAGATTAACAGTTTCTTTATCATTTTTCCCACCAATTTTATTATCTAACAAAGAATTTATAAATGTTATAGCTCGTGATAGGTTTTGTACAATCTATAGAGTAAATGCATGCTCTCCAGTTTCATCTTCTATAGTAATGGTGGTTTTTCCTTGGGAAAGAGGGTAAACAAATTCTACACTCGCTCCCACTTCAACATTATTCCTTACAAACAACAATTTATCTCTCCCAACTTTCTCACTTAGAGAAACACGTTTTAAAGGTACGTTCGTTTTAACAAAAACAACAGATTTGCCATTTTGAATCCTCTTTTCAAATGAGAATGGCTTGTCTAGTTGTCTCCAGATAAGATAAAGTAAAATGATAATAAATAAAAAACCAATTATTAATTCAATGATCATTCAAACCAAATCCTTGATTTTGATCGTAATGTTATAACAGAACGACCTAAGCTTTTTATCTTTTTCTTTAGTTCTTTGTCAACAGTGCACACAATAGCATTTTCTTTTTCAGCGAATTGTGCAATCCAATCATCTGGTTTTAACGTAGTACTGATTATGGCGACATCTTTCTTTCTTGTTTCAATTATTTTTAACGCAAGGCGAGCAGCAATACCTTCCTTCCCTTTATTTTTTGATAGAGATTTTAATTCATAAACAACAGAAGATGGGATAATAAGTTTATAGCTAGTTTGGATCGAATATGCAATCTCAGAGAATATATCTATTTTATAATAAAAAGGAATAAGAAGAAAATTTGTATCTAATACAATTTTTTTTATTTCTTTCTTTATCTTCATACATGAACATTACAATGAAGATTAAAAATGTTATCTAGCTTAAATATGATGTACTTAATGGAACTATATGGTGTTAAAAGATATGTTTAAAAATGTTTCGTTTCAAATGATATACCTATTTAATAAAATAAAAATAAGTTTGAGGTGGGAAAATGAAAGGTGATAATGTTGTTAAAAAGTTTAGGCAGTTTTTAGGTAGTTTTGTTGTAATTACAGGGCTTGGTTTAGGATGTGGCGAGAAATATGAAACCGTATATGGTAATGATAATTATCTACAAGACAGCAAAGTTGAAGAGGTGACAACTGATGCGTTTCAAGAGACAAGCCCTTCAGAGACAGAGTTTCAAGAGGTTTCATGTGTAGAGAGTTGTAAACAAACTATAAAAGGTGTCTATAAACTATCAAAAGATGGCAAGAATCTTAAGCCAGGCATGGAAGGTCAAACGATAGAACTCATATTACAAGATGGGCCAGAAGCCAATTATATTTTTACGTATGGTATTAAAAATGCTGACGGCAGTGTGGTATTGGCAGGAAATTTCAGTTTTTATGATCCTGCAGTAGGAGATACAGTAAATGGAGAAGGTACAATAACAGTTTCAAAGGATGGTGCTATCGCTAAGATAGGAGATAGATCTATTGAGTTTCCTACTTTAAAATTAGTAAACGCAGATAGCAAAGATACAAATACAAACATTACTACAAAAGCTGTAGTGTGGACTAAACTTGGAGAATATTCTGAGAAATATGCAGTGAAGAAAGAAGGTGAAAATGTAACTATAACTGGTTTTAATAAGGAATTTACAATTAACTTGTCTGTTGAGTTTATAACAAATAGCTTTCTTTATGTAAAAGAAATGATTACTGATGCAATTGGCAGCAATACTTCCTATCGTTTTTTAAATGAAGGTGGCAAACCAATAGAGTACAAAGATGCGTCTGGAACTGTTGTAGCTGCATTTGGTGTGGTGTCAACTAATAGCAGCGAAAATACTACATGCAATGAATATACATATGATTTAACTTACGATAACAAAAACTTATCAAATGTAAAGAAAGTTGGTCAATCACAAACAATGGCAGACAGTACAAACATTAAACTTGTTAACGTTGTATATGATGAAAGCAATAGAGATATGGAAGTCGCAGTTGTAGAAGTAACAAAGAAAGGGGAAGGACCAATAATTTATACTTTAAGAAAATATGAGCAGAAAGATGGCGTTGGTTTCATGGGACAAGCTCCATCAATAAACTTGTGCAGAGAGCTAGACAACACAGGTACAGAGGCAAGAAATATGAAAGAGATGAAAAAAAGGTATGCTGATAGCGTTAGAAATATTTTGAAAAACTACTCCTCTATAGAGAAGAAAAAGGTATCACAACCAAAAATAAGAAACCAATTAGCATATCGCTGCTAAAACATTTTTTATTTATTTTTAGTTTTTTTTCTTATTTTATCCCTAAAATCTCTTTGGCTTTTTTAAAATCATTGTTTGATGGTTTTATAGCTACTTCAGTGTAATCATTTGCTTTACTAACAATATAAACACTTTCTAGGTTTATCAGCTTATTCGCTAATCTTCTAGTTATTTTTCCAAGTTCTCCTGGCCTATTTTGCATTTTAAAGATTAGAATATCTGATTCACTAATCTGAACATTTGAAATTTTGGAAAGGGTTTTTGTTGCAGAAGTTACATCGTTTGTAAGAATCCTAAAAATTGCTTTATTATCCTGCGAATATGCAGAAACAGCTTCTATATTTACTCCAACACTGCCGAGCGCTTCAGTAACTGCTGCAAGCGCACCAACCTCATTCTTTGCTACTACTGTTATCTCTCTCATGTCACCCACCCCATAATTTTTAAGTTCGTAAGTGAAGTGATTAATTTAAAAATCAATTTGTTTTTAAATAGAAAACAGCAGAAATATTATAATTAGGTGATCAGATGGGATTGTTGGATAAACTTTTTGGAAAAGGTGAAAAAGGAGAAGTACCAGATCTAGAAGAAGTAATGAATGCTGAGGGAGATGTTGTTAGTCCACCAGCAGACTTTTATGTAAAAAGAATTGATTTAAAGAACGAAGGGGATGCTGATCTTACAGTTCATGAGCTCTCTCAGAGAAATGTCATTATTCTAAATGTCTTGCCACTATCAAAGCAACCAAATAGGCTAAAAGGAATAATCTCAAAGTTGAAGGTACACACTACAAAAACAAATGGCGATATTGCAATGCTCTCAACAGATGCGATAATATTAACACCAGGTAACGTAAAGATCGTTAAATCAAAACCAAAAGTTGCAAAATAACTGCATTTTTCTCTGATTTTCTTTTTGCATTCTGTCGTCACAATAGTTGAATAAATATCTCATCCCATAATTTATCCTGATGTATTCCTACCATCTTTTTTTGGGCAAGATGAAGTAATGATAGAAGACAGAATATTACTTCTTGATTTTTCTTTCCTTTGATAAGTTGTGAAAACATTGTCCATCGCTCATCATCAATATTTGATCTCACAAGATTTAGCATTTCTTCCATTTTCATTTCTAAATCTACCCCATTAAGCTTGAGATTTACTATTTCGAGTTTAGGCTGCTTTTTAAGAAGTCGTTCTGAAGATTCGTATTTTATTATTCTTTCCATCTCGTCCATAAGCTCTTGAATAGTAATCTGGCGCTTTGGAGGAATCCTAGATGCAAGTTCTAGAGATGGGATTTCCTCTCCAGAAAGTTGGATGGTATCCTCATATAACATAGATGGTGGGGTTGGCTCTCCAAAACGTAAATAGTCACTTTTATGGCGAAGAAGAATGGCGGTAGCAAGGATAACATTTGCAGGAATTAACAAATCAAGAGATCTCATTTCCCGTACTCTTTTTAGAAATGCGTCCGCTATCTCAATTAGGTCAACATTCCATGGATCAATCTCGTGAGCATTAATTAGTTCTAGCAATATTTCTTTCCATGCTGGCTTTGATACAATCTGCTCTAGTACTACTGAATTAAGGGAGGTCTGATTCTGCATAATTCTTTATTAACCTATTCGTTTTTATATATTTATCATTTTTATTATGAAGCTTCTAGTGGCGACAATCTATGAAAATAACAAAAGAAGTAGTTTTAGAGGGCGATGAACCATTATCAAGAGCGCTTAATGAGATAGTAGAATCTGGTACTGCAGTAATAATAACAAAAAATGGAAGATATTACGGCGTAATTGATGATAGACATTTACGACACAATATTGTAGATGCAAGTAGAATAAGATGCGATAGTGTAAGTATTACTGCTCCAACTCTTTCTGAAAATATCTCACCAATAGAAAAAATAAATTTTTTTCTTACAGGTCATTTTAAAGCATTAGCGCTGATAAATAAAAAACAGCAGCCAATAGGATTATTCACAAGAAGTGACTTAATAGAAGATCTTTTAACTGCAGGAATAATGCCGAAAATCCCTGTTAATACAGTAATGAGTTCTCCTGTGATTTCTATAGAGGAAAATGAAGGAATAGGAAAAGCAAGGTCTTTAATGAAAGAAAATGATATAAACAAACTTGTGGTAACTAAACAAGGTAGACCATATACGATTATTTCAAAATTTGATCTAGCAAGTTTCGCACTAGCTCCTAAAAAGAGAAAAGAAAGAAAGGTTGTTTCTCAGATAATGAGCGCTGACAAAAGAAAAGTAATGGATCTGCAACTAAGAGGGGATGTAGGAACTGTAAGCGACAGTGCATCCATTCACGAAGCAGCAGAGAAGATGATGAAGAGAAAGATTTCTACAGTTATTGTTTTATCAGATCATAAAGCAGTTGGTATTCTAACCGCAAGAGATATATTTAGAAAAATTAAGGAAATTCTTAACGAAATGAAAGAATGGATTGGTATTAGTGGCCTTCATGAAGAAAATGCACAGTACTATCCATTGGCAAAAGATAAAATAAGGAGTGCAATAAATAAATTTTCAAAAGCATTGAATGTTCACACGGCATCAGTTCATTTTAAAAAGAAAAAAAATCTTTATATTGCAAAGGCATTGGTTCATCTTGACAATGGTTCCGTTGCTGTTGGATATGAGGATTATAATGTTAAAAATGTTATAAACGGGCTTGCAAGAGAGCTGGAAACCATACTTGAAAAGAAAAAGGAAATTATTAAATATAAAAAAGGTAGAAGAGAAGATTAAGCAAAGAAGAAGTGATTGTAAACTGGGGCATATTATGAAAATATATAAGGGACAAATAAGTACAGAATTGATAGTAATAATCGGCATTGTATTTGTAATATTCGCCCCGCTTTTAGTTACAGTATATTCCAAAGGCATGGAAATGAATGAGATGCTAGCAACATCACAGACAAGATTAGCTGTTACAAGAATTGCATCATTGGTTAATTCTGTTGGAAACTTGGGTGAAAATGCATTCACTCTTGTTGATGTTTATGTTCCTAAAAATGTCAAGTCTATTGAATTTAATAATGTAGCAGATGGTTGTGAGGTAGTTTTCAAATTAGAAACTTCTTCTGGAATTAATGATATATCTGAGCCAGTAGCGTTTAAGCTAAAAAACAGTATGCAATTCCAAAATCCTTCTGAAGGAGTATTGCGGCTTAATATAAGCTCAAATGGAAAGGATGTAACTATTGAGAAAATGAAATAGTAAATAACTGAACAATCGCATTTTTAAACAGATTTTTTTCTTTTTTAGTTTTTTTAAAGGTGTCTTTTCAAACTCTGATTTCGAAGAAATCAAGAGAGGAATTTATGAGGTGAAATCAAAACTATTGCAACGTCTTTATGAGAAAAAGTATGACGTTAGTTTATGCTGCGAGCGAGTTTGCGATAGATGAGTAAATAACTGATTATCTAAATTTATTTTTTACAAACGTAATTGTCTGTTTTGCAAGTCGAATTGCTTTTTCTGCATCATCATAATCAAATGCTTCGGCTGGAATGCCGCCTGGAAGCGCAGTTGGATATCGAGTTGGAATATAATACTTATCAAGAGTAGAAATTTTTAATCTCAAAGCTCTAAAATCTTCATCAAATTTTTCTGCATCAAAAGCTAATTCTGCTATTGAATGACCCCAAACCTCTTCTGCACCATGACAATAAAGAAATGCTTTAAGTGCTTTTTCAGCTGCTTGTTGAGAAAGAAAACAAGCTATGTTATATCTTTGATTTTTGGCCAACAGCTCAGCATCACTCAAATCTTGTTCAGCTTGCCTTAGCCATCTTTCTCCTTCTTTTTTATGTTCTGGCTTCATATAGAACTTTACCTCTTTCCAACATTCTTCTTACAAAAAAATTTGTCTTTTTAAGCTGTTCAATTTCGTTAGGGGTATACACAAAAAAGTCAACTGCAACTTTTGGGCTTGTCTTTTGATAAACCTCATCAAGTCTATCAATAAAACTCTTTTTTGTATTTTTTATTATTACGATATCAATATCACTTGTTTTTCTAACATTTTGTTCTTCTAATGAGCCGAATAGAATTACCTTTATTACGCTAAGTTCCTTTATTTTGCTGACAATTCTCTCTAATTCGTGTTTCAGTACTAACTCTCTATTTTTACCAAGGCCAAGTTTCATTCCCATAAAAATATCTCTGCGGCATTCATTTTTAACATTTGCTTTCCAGCTTAAACCAAAAACTCGCCGTCTTCATAAACTAGTTTTCCCTTCAAGATTACTTTTTTTACTTTTCCTTTAACTATTCTACCTTCAAAAGGAGACCATTTGCATTTTGTTTCGAGTTCTTCGCCTTTTATTTTCCATTCTTCTTTAACATCGACAAAAATAAGATTAGCAAAAAAATCATTTTCTATTTTTCCAAGTTGTGCCAGGTTAAAAATTTTTGCAGGATTGCTAGTCATCTTCTGCATGATGTCAGTAAGAGCAATCAATCTTTTATTATATCCATCAAGCATAAGTGCAAAGCTTGTTTCTAATCCTGGAAATCCACTTGCACCATTTTCTTTATCTTCTAATGTATGTGGTGCATGATCTGTTGCAATACACTCTATTTGATTAAACACTTTCCACAAAGCTTGTCTTTGTTCTTCATCTCTTAATGGCGGGCGAACATCCCCAAGTTTTGTATTTTCTTTAAAGTATTTCTTTGATAAAAACAGATAATGTGGAGCGGTTTCAACTGTACACAATTTCCATTTTTTTGCAGCATTGACTTCTGCTACTGTGCTTGTGTGAGCAATGTGAATTCTCCTACTGGTACTACTTGCCAGTGTTACAGCCCTCTCTACTGCTAAGCGTGCAGCCTCTTCTGGTTTGTCTGGATGCTTCTCTAAATAATCTGCATCTTCAGCATGAAGAATTATTGGTTTTTTCTTATCAAAATTTTCAAAATGTTTTTTTATTACTTCGTCATCTTTTACAAGAAGCATTCCTGTTGTGTTTCCCATGTAAATTTTCAGCGAAGGTGGATTTGCTTTTTTTACTTCTTGAAAATTATCTGGTGTAGTACCGAAATGAAAGTAAACATCACATACTGCCTTTTCTTTTGCTAATTTTTGCTTTTCCTTTAGCTTTTCGAGCGTTATAGTGGGCTGTAGATTATTAGGCATATCGATTACTGTGGTTATCCCACCAGCAATTGCTGCTCTTGTACCTGTTCTAAAATCTTCTTTGTATTCTGCACCTGGTTCGCGGAGATGAACATGCACGTCTATTAAGCCTGGCATGACAAGGAGCCCTCTTGCGTTTATTATTTCTTCATTAACAGAGGAAGCGCCAATTGACTTTATTATTTCTTCATCAATACACAAAGTTTTTTCAATGATTTTTCCATCTATGAAAAGTTTTCCGTTTTCAATCTGCATGATTTATAGTACTTCTGAAAGTAAATAAAAACTGATGCTTTTTCTCACTGGTCTTGTGTCTCGCGTCCTGAGTCTTGCCTGGAACGCAAGATCGAAGCTACCATAATTTAATCCATTTTTCAAAGATAAAAAATTTTCTGAACTAGTCACATTGCAATTTTGATAGACAAAACAACAAGATTATTTCTAAAGAAATCAATTAATGTGTTAAAAGAAGTTCTGAACTACTGGATTTAAGATAAACTTATAAATTTATAAACATCATCAAAATGGTATTATCGCACGTATATAAAGCCCGCCAATACCAACATAACGGGTTAAAAACGTCAAAAACTTTTGGATTTTGCTGTTTCTTTTGTTGATTTGTTTTAGTAATGGTTTGAAAACCTCTCTTTCTCCATGGCCCATCTTACTATCAGTTATTTTTTTGTGTTCTTTGCCATCAATAATTGTTATCTCTTCTTGTTTTCCAATCTGTTTTTTTGCCTGTTCATACCAAGGCGGTAACGTAGAGGTTCTCTTCATAAGTGCATTAATGAAATCCCATGTGTTGATGTTACGCTGAACAACTTCACGTTTCGCCAGTTCTTCTGCCTCTTCTTTGCTCAAATTTTGTTTCATATATTCCTCTACTTTTTTCTGAATCCCGAGAAATGCCTCTTTCCAAGGATAAGTTGCTGCTTCATCAACAACAGATTTAAGATCTGCAGATGCATAACCTTCTGTTGCAATACTGATTAAAAAGAATGGAATGAATGGACTAAGTGGTCGCTTCTTTGAATGCATTTTTAATATTGCTTGTCTTGATTGACGGTCTGGTTCTGGGATATAAATGCCTTTGCTAAAACGGCCGCTTCTACGAAGTGCAGGATCAACGTCCCATGGTGCGTTTGTAGCTGCGATAACAAGAACATTTTGGTTATTTGATTCCACACCATCCATTTCGTATAGTAACTGATTTACTGCCATGCGCATATATTGTTGACCTTCTTGTTGATCCCTTCTGCCACCGATCGCATCAACTTCATCAAAGAAAAGAATACATGGTGTATTTTTTCTAGCAAGTTCAAATACTTTATGAATATTTTTTTCTGTGTTACCAACATACATGTCAAGCAAGTCAGATAATTTAGCATTGATAAAGCCTGCCTTGCATTCCCCTGCTGCAGCTTTTATTACATATGTTTTACCGCATCCTGGCGGACCATACATTAAAATGCCACCTCCGCCAAGCTTTCCATATTTTCTAGCAAGATCTGGATTAGCCATTGGATAGACGATTCCATCACGGATCTCTTCTTTCATCTTTTCCATGCCTGCAACATCGTTGAATGTCATGTTTGGTTTTGTGAGCATTTTTATATCGCCAGTAGCTCCACTATCACTTTTTCCTTCCTGGCTCTGTTTTGCTTTTACTGCTTCCAGATGCGTTTTTGCTTCTGTTAATTGCGGATTGTACTCTAATGCTTTTGTATAATCATTAATAGCTGATGTAATATTACCGGCGTATTCATATGCAAGTCCTCTTAGGTGGTATGCTTCTGCAAAATCAGCCTTTAGTTCTATTACCTTTGTAAAGTCTTCTACTGCTTTTTCGTATTCTTCTAAAGAGGCATAAGAAAGGCCACGATTGTAGAATGCTTTAAGATAGTTTGAATTAAGTGAAATTGCTTTGTCATAGTCTTTTATTCCACTGTGAAAATCTTGTTTTCTATAATATGAATCACCACGATTATTGTATATTATCGGGTTGTTTGGGTCAAGCTCTGCAGCTTTTGTATAATCTGCAAGTGATTTATCAAAATTTTTTAGTTGATAATAGCTCAAAGCGCGATTAAAATAAGCTTCTGAAAATATTGGATTGAGTAGAATCGCCATATTATAATTTTCTATTGCTTTCTCATAGTCTGCTTTCTCGTAATAATCATTCCCAAGCTGGTAGTACGTCTTTGCATCTACACCTCCGGATTTTCTTTCAGGCATATTTTCACTTTGTATTTAATTCTTGGTAGTTTTATATAATCATATAATTTAAACATTATATTTTTATATTCTTCTTTCGAGTAACAATACATGACTAAACACTTAATATATACAGTAACAGAAAATAAAATTCAACGAGTGCCAACAGGAATTCCTGGTTTGGATGAAATTATCAAAGGTGGATTCGTAAAGAACAGCGCAATGATGGTGCGTGGTGATACAGGTACTGGTAAGACAATATTTTGTATGCAATATGTCTATAATGGTGTGGTAAAGTACAATGAACATGGAGTAATTCTAAGTTTTGCAGAATCTGCAGATGCTGTGCATCAACATGGTATCAATTTTGGATGGGATTTTGAAAAACTTGAAGATGAAAGAAAATTTGCTTTCATAAGATATGCACCTCATGAAGTAGTTAAAGTCATGGAAGAAGGTGGCGGAACAATAAGGGATACTATAGAATCAATAAAGGCAAAGAGATTAGTAATCGATTCTCTGAGTGCATATGCATTGCTTTTTGAAAATAGATATAAAGCTAATGAATCAATATTAAACCTATTCGAAATGCTTAGAAACTGGAATTGTACGACGTTAGTTACAGCAGAGACTCCGGTAACGACAAAAAAGGCAAGTGCTGGTGAGCAATTGGGATTTCTGACAGATGGAATAGTAAATGTCTATCAAATACGAATGGATAGTAAGAGAATACGGGCAATTGAAATAATAAAGATGAGGGATACTGATCATAGCGATGCAATTCATCAATTTGAGATTGGAAAAGATGGAATAAAGATTTTACCTAAGAAGCACATAAAGACGAAACAAAACATTAAAAATAGTTAAAAAAAAACAGTTTTACGCCAAAATGAAATAACGTCATAAAATCGCACTCATTATCAACGTGAACCAAAAATTTTCTAATTTTACGTTTTTTATATTAAATGGCGATCAAAATGAAAAAAGCACAGAAGATCCTCAGTTATCCCCTTTAGGATCTTTGATTAACGCGTATTTTTGTCACAATGTGAAATGCGAATTTTTTCGAGAGTGATATACGTGGCGCAAAGCCAAAAAAAACCCAAAATTTATAATACTTCAAGTAAATAGCTTTATCATGAGAAAAGGCCAGACATCAATTGAATTTCTGCTTATTCTCGCAGTGGCAATGGTAGTTTTAATTTCAGCAATATTAATATCACAGGAAAGGGTAGCAACTATAACACAACAAAAAACAATATCTGATGCAAAAAATACTGTTGAAGATCTTGCAGCTGCAGCAAAAGATGTTTATGCACAGGGCATTGGCGCAAGAAAACAGGTTTTTGTAGAAATACCTAGCGGATATAGTGCATCAAGCTCTTTTGTAGGCAACAAAACAATAAAAATAAAAGTTGCAGAAACAGATTATCTCTCAACTCTTCCTTTTAATGTACGTGGTTTTCTCCCAAAAACTGCAGGTGGGCATTGGGTTTGGGTTACTTCTGAAGGAAACAGAGTACGCATTGGAGATGCAATGATTGAGCTTAGTAAGGACAAAATATATCTAATAATGTATAGCAACTCAACTGATGAAAGTTCATTCTCAGTAAAAAACATATGGGATAAGAACATCAATGTTAGCACTATTACTACTTGGACCGCTATTGATGTAACAATGAGTGGCGTGCCTGTTGCGTTCTCATTAGATGTTGATGAATTAGATATTATCGATTTGCAATTTACAGCTAGTTATGAATCTGAGGGGTTATACTCTGGCAAAATCGAGTTTACTGCAGATGATGGTGCTGGCAGCAGAGATAGCGTTGACATATCAATAATCGTGGAAGTAATTCCTTATAGCCAACCTTTCACAAATGATACAGAGGGGCCTCTTATTACTGCAATCTATCAGGATCCCACACCAGCAATTAAATTTCGGCCTGTTGCCATATTTGTAAATGCAACTGATGTTTTTACTGGTAATAGTACCATAACTGGCTGCACAATTGATGCTGACAATTCAGAGGACTGGAAGAATATGCTACCTGTTGACGGCGCATATGATCAGGTAGAAGAAGTCTCAGTATATAATTATACTGCTGGTTTTAGCCTTGGGCCACATACTATTAGAGCAAATTGTACTGATGCTGCTGGTAACACAGGCCCACTTGCGTATTATTATTTTAAAGTAAGTGAATTAGACACATTAGGTCCGATTGTAATAGAGATGAATCACACTGAATGGCCGACTACTTTAAGCAACGTCTCTGTTGGTGGTGTTGCAACTGATGAGTACACTGGCAACAGCAATATACAAGGCTGCAATGTAAAAATAGGTTCTGGAAATTGGAATGCTGCTATACCTGATGATGGAGCATGGGATTCACCAACTGAGCGCTTTAGTTATAATGTTGGCAAATTAGAAGTTGGCTACTATTATATATACTATCAATGTGTCGATTCATTAGGTAATGTAGGTGGTATATATAATGATAGTTTTGGGATAGTTGATGTTGACCTTATGCTTGTACTTGACAGGTCAGGATCAATGGCAGATCCAGTTACAAATGCAAAAAACAGCAATGTTGTTTCTGCTGCAAGTACTGGTTGGTCTTGGGTTAAGAAACTTGATGTTATACAAAAAAATGGCGACTTGGCGAACTTGACTGTTGAGCTTAGAGCAAGCACAAGCGGATGCACCGTGTTCTTCAATGCTACGATTAATGGAGTTACAATAGCAACAGGCAATCGCACTTCAACGAGTTATGGTAGCATTGTAAGAAGCGTTAACATCTCTTCTTATAGCGAACCATATACTGTAGATCTTTGGTTAAAGCGCAGTGGTAGTGGATGCACAGCTTATAACAAACTATTTTCACTAACCCAGCAGCCAACCAAAATGGTAGCCACTCAGAATGCGGCAAATAGTTTCATTGATATCGCAGGTAACAACATCCAAGCAGGCCTGGTCTCATACAGCACCAGCGCAACAACAGATAAGTTGTTGGCTATGATGACTTCTTCAAACCAGCAGGCATTGAAAAATGCTATCAATGCGCTCATACCGTCAGGTTGGACGTGCATAGAATGTGGGCTTGTAAATGGATGTAGTGAACTGGTTTCTAGTAGAGCAAGAGCAAATGCAACTAAAGTGGTAGTGTTGCTTACAGACGGCAAAGCCAATGTAGGCGATTCTGTTAATGGTGCAGTTTATTGCAGAGACCGCAATGTAACTGTTTACACGATAGGGTTTGGTTATGATGTTAATGATGTTGAACTTACAAATATTGCGCTCCTTACTCATGGCGATTATTATTTTGCACCTAATGTAGAAACGCTTAAAGCGATATTCGAAGGTATAGGCCGATAGAGTGGCTGGTTTGGTATCATGAGGGCACAAGGTTCAGCAGAATTTCTTATTGTTCTTAGTTGCGTTGTGATAGTTGTTTTAATCCTCACAATGATTTATAGTGGACAGGTAACAAACTTTTTTCAATCAAAAAATGTTCTTTCTGCTAAAAAAACTGCGTATGAAGTTACCTCGATAATCAATAATGTTTATTTGGTTGGCAATGGTACGCAATATACAATATGGATCGACTCGAATAATGGGACAATAACAATAAGCGGAAACAATGTAGTAGTTGAAAAAAATAAGGTAAAGGTCTACGCATCTCTTCTTACAAAGAATATTAATACAACTTTTATAACTACAGGATATAAAAAAATAAAAAATAATAATGGGTTGATTGAAATTGACTAGACAAAACTGGAAACAGAAAACTGCAAAAGCGCAGATCTGGACCTTTGATTTTCTTTTTGCATCAGGAGTGCTGGTTTTTTTGCTTCTTATTTTTATAATTTCATGGAATGACTTATCAATAAGATGGAATAGCTCTGAAAAATACAGAGAATTAAAAATTGCAGCACTCTACGCTGCGAATTCACTGCTTACTACTCTAGGAGATCCACCAAGTTGGGAATATCTAAATCTTACAACTGAAATTGACAAGCTACATGCAATTGGTCTTGTTAATAGTAGAAATATGCTTGATAACGAAAAACTTATTGCACTCAAAACTTATCAGAATTCAAGTTATGACAATATAAAAGCTACTCTTGGGCTTGCAAAATATGAGATGAATATAATGATAACTGATAAGTATGCAAACACAACCCATTATGAGTTTGGTATGAATATAACGAAAAAAAAACAGAAAGCAGTTATAGAACGGCTGGCTATTCTAAATGATTCATTAAGTATTGTAAAACTGACGGTATGGGTAGAATAATGAAGAAAAATAAAAATAAACGAGGATTTTTGATAACAATTGATACAGTTGTCGCAACCGCAATACTACTAGTTGCACTATTTTTGATTGGAGTAGAAAGATTCATGCCGCTTGCACCAGATGGCATTTATCTTAAGCAGGTTTCACTTGATGTGCTAAGCATAATAAAAAACACTGGAAGAATTGGGTATGCAATTGGTGAAAATATTACTGCAGTAAGAGAAGTTTTTGAAATAACACCTAAATCAATATGCCTAAGACTTATTATAAGTGAAGCAATAGATGAAGATAGCATTATTACAATAACAAAAACTGATTGCAGTGGTTATGAGAAAGAGCTTCAGACTGCATATACCACTGTTATTTATGAGGATGAAATATATATTTGTAAATTGGAAAGCTGGTACAAAAAAGATTAGAAAAAATCTGAAAGAACGGAAAAGGTTGAAAAATAATGAAAGAAAAAAAAGGGTTCGTACTATCATTGGCAGCAGGTGCTTTAGTAATTCTGCTGATACTTCTGATAACTCTTCTTCATAACTCATACCTTAATTCTGAAAGGGCAATTAAAAATGCACAGCCAATACAGTACAGTGCATTCTTTTTCAACAATGTTTTTGCAGATGTAAAAGAAATTGTAGGTCCTGGAACAACAATAACCAAATCTAATGGTACTATTATAATTACTATAACTGACTCTCTTCCAAAATCAGATTTCATAGATGACCTTAAAAGTTATAAAAGTTTCTTAGAAAACAGTTTTTCTGTTGATATCCATGCAAATATAACAGCGAATTTTTCAGCGATTGAAGATGGAACACTTGAGTTGTTCCTGCTTAGCAGATATTTATACAACAATAGTTATATCGGAAATAATGAAGTGCTGTTTGGAACGATTAATGAAACTGATGATAGTAAAGCACGTAACTATGAAATAACTCTAAGAGTTAAGAGACATAGGCAGAGCATCCAGGACTTTTCTTGGAACCCAAGCGGAGATACAAACGTCACTATAATACTAACAGATCTAAATGGAACATGGAATAGTAGCGGCACGCTGGATTCTTCTACAGAAAATATGTTCAAGGCTACGTTTATCTCAACTGAAACAAGAACTGTTGAGGTAAAGTTAGGAAAGATAGAAACACGAAAAGGTGCGCTTTGGATAAAGGATACAAATTCCTCTGTTCTCTTCTCATTTCTAGCAAAAATTCCATTAGATAATACTTCTATGCCAATTAGTTACCAGTATAATGCACTATTAAACTACTCCCAAATCAACATCACAAAAAATGATTTAATAAGTAATAATTAAAAATTATGTTGAGGTTGTATTAGTAGTAAAAACTAAAGTTGAGAAGTATATAAGAAGAAAAAATGGTGGTGTTTCATGTTCATAAAAACAAAAATAGATGAAATAGTCGAATTTTCTTTTAAGAAAAATGGCAACAGATCGGACATAAATGAAATTTCAAAAGAGACCGGATTAAGTGTTTCTGTAATAGAAAAAATCGGACGCATATTGGCAAAAGCAGGACTTGTTGAAATACATTATCCTATCAATCCGATCCAATCCCCATGGATTCGCGTGCAGAATATTGCAAAGCAAGAAGAAAGTAAAAAAATAGAAGGAAAAGCTGTTCTTGAATATAACGTTTCTACTGGAAAGGGCAGTGGTAATACCTCTGTAAAAATAATAGAAAAAGAAGGAGAGAAAAGACAAAAATATTGGATTTCACTTCCAACAGTAAGCACTTACACAGATGCATATTTCAAATACGTCCGTGATACAGTGTCAAGAAAATTGCCGTTTGAGAGTGTTACCAAAGCAAAAGAAGGTGATGATGAATTCAGAGAAGCGCGTCGCAAGCTTATATTGGAAATCATTGAGAGAGATTTAAATACAAAGAAAGAAGTAAGTGATATGATTTGCAGTATTATAATCAACCAGATATATGGCTTAGGTGATCTTGAATTCCTTATAGCAGATGGAATGTTAGAAGAGATTGTTATCAACTCTTCAAACTTTCCTATTTTGGTCTATCATAGAAAATATGGTTGGTTAAAAACAGATGTATTTGTTAAAAGCGAGGAAGACATCGAAAATTATGCGTCACAGATTGGCAGAAAAATTGGAAGGGAAATAAACCTTTTGCGTCCAATATTAGATGCCCATCTTCTTTCTGGAGATCGTGTAAACGCCACGCTTTATCCAATATCAACAAGCGGGAATACTATAACGATGAGGTTATTTGCGAGAAATCCATGGACGATAGTGAGTTTTCTTAAAAAACAGAGTGGCGCACTCTCTCTTGAAATGGCTGCATTGCTATGGCAGGCAGTGCATTACGAAATGAATGTTATAATCGCAGGTGGCACTGCCTCTGGTAAAACAAGCGCATTAAATGCATTGGTCGCACTTATTCCGCCATATCAGCGCGTTGTAACTATAGAAGATACGAGAGAGCTCTCACTACCATTTTATATGTGGAATTGGGTTCCATTAGCAACAAGAGCGCCAAATCCTGAAGGACTTGGCGAAATAACCATGCTTGATCTTGTAGTAAATGCGTTGCGTATGCGACCTGATAGAATTGTGATGGGTGAAATCAGAAGAAAAAAAGAAGCAGAGGTTTTATTTGAAGCAATGCACACTGGCCACTCTGTCTATGGAACATTACACGCTGATACTGGAAGCCAAGTAATAAAGAGATTAATCGAACCACCGATTGAAATCCCTCCATCTGAAGTGGAAGATATTCATTTAGCACTTGTACAATACAGAGACAGAAGAAGAAACTTAAGAAGAACGCTTGAGATTTCAGAGATAATACCAAGCATGGGAAAACCAGAAGTTAACCATGTATACATATGGCGTTCACGAACTGATACTTTTCAGTTTGTTAAAAAACCACATAGATATATAGAGCAGATGAATCTGCATACTGGAATGACTGAACGAGAAGTAATGGATGATCAGAAAAGCAAAGTAAAAATATTAGAATGGATGGTTGAAAAAGAAGTAGAGAACATAGAGGATGTTGGCGCTGTCATGCAGGAGTATTATAGCAATGAAAACAATGTATTAAAAGCTGTGGAAAAGAAATTGCCTTTAAGTAAGATTTTATAAACAACCCACCTACAAGTAGGTGAGCTTTTCCATTGACTGAAAAATATTCTGCACTGCAGAACTTTTGTCAGCTGCATCTGGACGCAAAAGCCAGTTTACTGGGGCTTGCCTGCTGGAAATCTGGATCACATTAGTATGACAGTGTTCAATCCGCTCCAACAGAGATTTAATAGCAACAGCTAAACTT
>JBGFRY010000049.1:0-4023 GCA_041694845.1 Microcaldota archaeon | reverse complement strand
TCAAGTCTCTCAAAATCAGAGGTGATTTTTCGATCTGCTTGAACAGCAGAAAGCGTTCAAGTCTCTCAAAATCAGAGGTGATTTTTCGATGGTTATATCCCCTTTTGAATTACGGTATAGAACAGAGATGAATGATCTTTTTGAAGATGATGCAAAGTTAAGAAGATGGATGGCAGTAGAAACTGCGCTTGCACATACATATGAAGAGCTGGGAAAAGTGCCGAAAGGAACTGCAAAACAGATTGAGGATGCAGCAAAAAAGGTAAAACTTGAAAGAGTAGTTGAGATAGAGAATGAAATTCATCATGATTTAATGGCAATGGTGCGAGCGCTTTCTGAGCATGCAGGAGATGCTGGCAGATATGTTCATCTTGGAGCTACGAGCTATGATATTGAGGATACTGCAAATGCACTACTGTTTAGAGATGCATTTAGCATACTGAAAAAACGATTGGAAGCACTTGCTGATGTGTTGAAAGAGCTTGCAAAGAAGTATGTTGATACGGTATGCATTGGCCGTACACATAGCCAACATGCAACACCAACAACATATGGAATGAAATTTGCATTGTACTACCAAGACGCAAAAAGAAACATAGAAAGAATCGAAGAGACAAAAGAGCGAACAATTGTTGGGAAGATGGCAGGTGCTGTAGGAACAATGGCTGGATTTGGAAACGATGGTCTTATAATTCAAGAAAAAGTAATGAAACGACTTGGGATTAACCCACCAGTGATAACTACCCAGATTGTTCAAAGAGAGGGATACGCTGAAGCAGTAGCAGTTCTTGCAATAATTGCAGGAAGCATTGAAAAAATTGCAAAGGAGATTCGAAATCTTCAGCGGACTGAGATTATGGAAGTTGCAGAACCATTTGGACAGAAACAGGTTGGTTCATCTGCAATGCCACAGAAACGCAATCCGCATAAATCAGAGCGCATTTGTTCGCTTGCAAGGATCGTAAGAGCAAATTCACTGGTGGCAATGGAGAATATCGCACTTGAACATGAAAGAGATCTTACAAACAGCGCAAATGAACGGATAATTCTATCTGAAAGTTTTATTGCAACAGATTACATGACATCACAACTACTCTCAATTTTGAAAGGACTGGAGTTTTTTCCAGAGAATATTAAAAAAAACCTTGAATTAACACGCGGTCTTATCATGGCTGAGCGGGTAATGAACAGACTTGTTGAAAAAGGAATGCAACGCACTAAAGCATATGAACTTGTAAGAGAACTTTCAAGAGAAGCAATGGTAGGCAATCTTTCATTCTCAGAGATGTTAAAGAAGAAAAAAGTATTTGATAGTGATGAAATAGAAGAGCTTTTAGACGCCAGCAGTTATATCGGTGCAGCAAAAGAAATTGTTGAAAAGGCTATTAGTAACTAAATTACTGTAATGGTTACACTCCTACTTAGATTTTTAAAGAGAAATGCAGAAAGAAAAACTAGTTTACTCAAAAAGAGGGGTAATGAATGGCAACTGAAGATAAAAAATATTTGTATGTAGCTATTGGTATTGGTGTGTTAGGGGTATTTGGTGCATTTGTAATGGGTGGTGCATACTCTCTTTTAGGTGCTATCTTAGCAGGAATAGGTGCTACCCTAACAATGGGGCTTTATAAATATGGATATATCATTATTCCTACAATCACAAAAACTACAAAAACTTCTGTAGTCTTAACAGAGGATATGTATGAAGTTCCATCAACACAAGACGCTATTGTAAGAAACATAAATGGTGTATATTATGCTACTGTATTTCTTGGGGTAAAAGTATTTGAATCGATGTCAGAGAAAAGCCCTGAAGAGTTACAATCGTATAATTCTTATTTTGAAAGGGCGATATCAAACATAAGGTCAGTTGCAAAGATATCATATATGGTATATGTAGAAGATATAACAGAAAAACGAAGGAATATAGAGGTAAAAAGAGCTGAAGTTCAACTCCGTCTTGCAAGAGAGCGTGATAAAACAGAACCAGATGTGCTACGAATTGACAAACTCGAACGAGAACTTGCTGTGTGGGATGTTCAATTAGGTCAGATTCAGAAAGGAATGAAACCAATGGGTGTAGTTGCATATGCAATGACAACTGCTGGTGGTGTTTCAAAGGAAGGTGCGATTGCTTCTGCAAGAGCCCAGGCAAATGAGTTACGCAGCATTTTATCCAATTCGCTTAATGTAGAGGTTGATATACTAACTGCAGATGAGATGTTGAAATGCTTTCAATGGGAAAAATTCCTTCCACTTACACCAAAAGAACTTGAAGAAAGTGTAATATAATTAGATAAACTGATATTATGGGGAAGATAAGTCTAACGAAGCTGCCTAATACGGCACTTGCAAAAAGAAATATTCTTGTGCACCCACCAGAACCACCAATAGAAATTCTTTTTTCTGATCCGCTAAATTCAATTTATGTTGGAAAAACACGCATATTTCAAATGCCATTCTATTGGAGTTATGACCACGTAGCAAATCCACATATTGCAGTTGTTGGAATCTCTGGTTCTGGAAAGAGCTTTTTCATAAAAACCTTTCTTCTTCGTGCTGCATATGTATGGAACAGTAACGCGGTTATTCTTGACTGGGCAGGCGAATATAAGGATTGGGTAAAACAAACAAATGGGAAAGTAATCTCTTTGGGAAAGGGTGCTTATCTAAATATCCTTGATTTAGGTGGAATGAAACCATACGATAGAATAAAACAAATAATGAGAACATTTGAAATCTTAACTGATGTTACGAATTATCCTGAGCAGCGAAGGCTTACAGAACAAGCAATGGAAAAAGCGTATATACAGAATAAATATCGAATGGATTCTGCTGATGCAAAAGATGAACTTGGTAAACCACTTACCCCACCTACATTAAAGGATGTTGTAAAAATACTTGATGAGCAGGCTGCGCTTGGTACGTATGAATTTCCTGCAGAACTTGAAAACGCGATTTATCGATTAAAGCAGTTTACAAAAAGTGGTGAGGATTTTTTTGCGCAACAGAGTACTGTTAGCTTAGATGAAATCCTTAGCTCTGGCCTTGTTGATATTGATCTATCAGGATTGCCTGATGAGACCTTTAGGGCATTGGCAGCGCTTACTATCCTCCAATTTATTAAAGAAAAAATGCGTGCTATGGGTTGGGCAAAAGTAAAGGGGTTACGCTTAATCGTTGTATTAGACGAAGCATGGAAGATTGCAAAGGAGGATAATAGCGATGCAGTTATGATAGTAAGAGAAGGACGAAAGTATAATTTTGGGATTATTGTTGCTAGTCAAAATCCAACAGATATAAGTGAGGTAATATTTAGTAATGTAGGAACGACATTTATGCTAAAAGTGAAATTCGACAGATTCTTAGACTACCTGCAGAACACTTTAAATTTTAGTAATTACATGCGTGATGAAATAAGCAGACTTGGGGTTGGGCAATGTGCTATTAATCTTGCGCTTACGAGTCAAACGCCCTATCCTTCAACATTTCTACTAGAAAGAATTGTTGGCGAAGAGCCTTCTAAAGAATTCTATTTAGATATAGTGAATGTACTAACACAAAAACAAAGGAGAGAAGGAACCTCACCAAAGACCATCCCATTCATTAAAGAAGACCTAAAAAGAAGATTGCGGCAGTATGGGGTAAGTGACGATAAAGTAGAAGAGATAAGTAAATTGTTTGAAAGATCGAATAGACATATGGATGTTGTGTCATTTGTCATACTATTAGAAAGATATGGCTTGAATAGATATGTAATTAATGATTTCTTGAAAGAAGCTGGGCTTGATGATAGTACCATCATCAGTATTGGAAAATTTGTAGCTGAAAAGAGAGGTGGATAATTAGATGGCACGATCAATTTCTTTTATTAAAGAAGAATTCAGAAAAAATCTTCGAGGGTATGGGGTAAGTGACGATAAAGTAGAAGAGATAAGTAAATTGTTTGAAAGATCGAATAGACATATGGATGTTGTGTCATTTGTCATACTATTAGAAAGATATGGCTTGAATAGATATGTA
>JBGFRY010000026.1:0-4113 GCA_041694845.1 Microcaldota archaeon | reverse complement strand
GATGTTAAAAGTTGTGATCTGTTTGAACGACGATTCGTTCAAATCTCACAACTTTTTGTTTGATGTTAAAAGTTGTGATCTGTTTGAACGACGATTCGTTCAAATCTCACAACTTTTTGTTTGATGTTAAAAGTTGTGATCTGTTTGAACGACGATTCGTTCAAATCTCACAACTTTTTGTTGGGTGAATAAGATGGGTAATCAAATAATGTTAAAAGTTGCTGAAGCATTCCAGAATGATATTGGACGAGGAATTGCTAGGATAGATTCAAAAGCAAAAAATCAGTTGGGTGTCTCTACTGGCGATATAATAAAATTAAGCGGAAAAAAGACAGCACTTGCAATTGTATGGCAGGCACATCAAGATGATGAAGGGTTGGAGATGGTACGTATTGATGGGATTCTTCGTCAGAATACAGGCATATCGCTTGGTGATAAGGTAACAGTAGAATTAGTAGAGGCAAAAGAAGCTAAAAAAATTGTACTTTCGCCGAAAGAGGCAATAAGATATTCTGCAGGTTTTGATAACTATGTTAAAAAGCGTCTTGTTGGCAAACCAGTACTTAAAGGAAATTTATTGCCTGTTGGTGTGTTTGGTACTTCTATACCATTAATTGTTTCTCAAGTTTTTCCACAAGGGCCAGTAGTAATAACAGAAGAAACTGAAGTAAAAATAAAGACAGAACCTATGAAAGATCTATCAGCTGTAGAAGGGGTTACTTATGATGATGTTGGTGGATTAAAAGAAACAATTCAAAAAGTAAGAGAGATGGTTGAACTTCCACTAAGACATCCTGAGATATTTGAAAGATTAGGAATCGATCCGCCAAAAGGAGTTTTATTGTATGGGCCTCCAGGTACTGGTAAGACGTTACTAGCTAAGGCAGTTGCAAATGAAAGTGATGCTAATTTTTATTACATTGGAGGACCAGAAGTAATAAGTAAATATGTAGGTGAAAGCGAAGAACGATTAAGAAAGATATTTAGAGAAGCAGAAGAGAATGCACCATCTATAATATTCATTGATGAGATTGATGCAATAGCTCCCAAGCGTGAAGAAGTTATAGGAGAAGTCGAAAAAAGAATAGTATCGCAATTACTCACTCTTATGGATGGGTTAAAAACACGTGGAGAGGTTATTGTAATAGGTGCAACAAATAGGCCAGAATCGCTTGACCAAGCACTACGTCGACCAGGAAGATTTGATCGTGAAATAGAGATTGGTGTCCCTGATAGAAATGGTCGAAGAGATATTTTGCATATTCATATTAGAAATATGCCATTAGAGGAAGGTGTAAATCTGGATGAACTTGCAAATATTAGTCATGGTTATACTGGTGCAGATATTTCTTTTCTAACAAAAGAAGCTGCAATAAAGGCATTAAGAAGGATCTTACCAGAAATAAATCTAGATGAAGAGTTCATACCAACAGAAAAGCTTGAAAAGATAAAAGTAACACGTGATGATTTTTATAATGCGATGAGAGAGATACAACCAAGTGCCTTGCGAGAGGTATTTGTAGAAAGACCTAATGTAAAATGGGTAGATATTGGAGGAATGGATGAAGTTAAAAGAGAACTGCAAGAAGCTGTTGAACTTCCACTTAATAAACCAGAGATATTTGAAAGAATAGGTATAAGACCGATAAAGGGAATCCTATTGTATGGACCTCCTGGAACTGGCAAAACATTGCTTGCTAAGGCAGTTTCAAATGAATGCAATGCAAACTTCATTGCAGTTTCTGGTGCACAGATACTAAGTAAATATGTTGGAGAATCTGAAAAAACAGTACGTGAATTGTTTAGAAAGGCACGTATGGCAGCACCATGCATTATTTTTATTGATGAGGTTGATGCTATTGCACCTATGCGTAGCGGTGCAGGGCACGATACACGAGTTGCTGAACGTGTTGTTGATACACTGCTTACTGAAATGGATGGTCTAAGGAGTTTAAAAAATGTTGTGGTGATTGCTGCAACAAATAGACCGGATATTTTAGATCCAGCATTACTCAGAGCTGGAAGATTTGATCGCATTATTGAGATAGGTCTACCAAATGAAGCAGTGCGCTTGCAGATATTAAAAATCCATACAAAAAAGATGCCTCTTGATAGAGATGTTGATCTTAGAGAACTTACAAAAATAACAGAGGGATATAGTGGTGCTGATTTAGAGAATCTCTGTCGTGAGGCTGGTATGGCTGCGATTAGAAATAATAGCAAAAAAGTAGGTGCAGAACATTTTGCACTTGCACTTAAAGCAGTTGTCCCAATTGTAAGAGAGAATGACTTAAAGAGTGTGGAAAAATTTAAATCAGCCACAATAAGTATGTACAGATAGACAATTTAAGTTGATAATTTATGAGGATAATGTTATTTATTAAATTATTTCTTCTTTCGATTGCAGTTTCCCTTATCATCTTTTCTATTACAGCATCTGCTGATTTACTATTTTTATTAAAAGCATGTGCACTTGGAACTGCGTTTTCGATTCTCCTAACATTTTTCTATCCAGAAATCCGTGGAATTAAAAAAGGGGACAGTGTTTCTGTTGTCTTAAATTCTGGCATCCATTCACTTATGGGTAGGGTTGGGTCAGCGTTATCAAACGGAAGAAAAAATCAGGAAATCCGCATAAGATTTGACAATGGAGAGGAAGCGGTAGGAATTATTGAAAGTTATGAAGGTATAATCTCTCTGCCAAAAATTAAACTAGTTTATGAGGAAAAAATAAGATAGCTATTGTAAGCAATCTTTCAGTGTATATTTATTATTTTAACTTCTTCAATTTCACCATTTTTAATTCTAAATGATTTATTAAATAAATCATTTAAAATAGGTGATTCCTTTAACTTATTTATAATTTTATCGATTTCATTATCTTCTAATTTACCATCTTTTGTTTTATTTGCTTTTAATAGATCACTTAGAGTTTTAACAATGTCATTTGTTACTTCTTCCTTTTTTAAACGAAATACTTTTATATAATTATCTCCAATCATCTGCATTTCTTCCTTCATAAATTGTTCCATCCACTTACTGAAAAAATGAACAATCAAACTAACTTTTTTATCATATCCTACATTTATTTCAATACTTTTTGCAATCAAACGAACAGTATCATCGTTGTTTTCTCTAAACCTAATTTGTATTCTAAGAGGCATACCAGTTAGATAGCTTTTGATATTAAATGGATCAATCCTATGAGCGAAATCATCTTTTGTATAACTATCAACTTGAGATGAATATCTCTTCTTTTGTGCTTCTAGTTTTTCTTCTATTTCATTATTTATATGTTTTTTTAAATTATCAATAACTGTAGTAATATGCTGCTCAAATCCTCTATCTTGAAGAAGTTGATTAACAGTCTCAGATTTTATTTTTTTTTCTAGGAAAACATTTTCTACACTTGTTTTGACTTCTGCCATAATACGTTCATTATTAGGTGTATATACAATCAAATCACTATTTACGTTAAATATACTACTAGGTTTCTCCTCAATTTCTCTGCGTTCTAGTGCCCAACCTCTATAGAAATGTATTGGAATTTTTATCTCTTGTTTACCTATCGTAGCAGTTAAGTCAAATGTAAAGATAGGTTCAGATCCTGCATCTTCTTTTGTTTTGAATGCTAAGACATTGTCTGGTCCAAGTGGTGTAATTGGCATCTTTATGGCTGGTTTTATTACGCTTGGATGAATTGGTACTATAGGTTTTAGTACCGCTTCTTGTATTCCAGGAACACTTTTAATATAAATTAATTCGTTGAATTTAGTTGGGGTCAGGGTAGCTAATTGAGAAGCTAAATTATTGATTAATTCTTTTGGAACAGTAACTCTAAACAAATAATCTTTGTGTTCTGCTGATACTGAAGTTAATACTAAAGATCCATCAGCATTCCATACAAAACCAGGACTTCCTTCACCTACTTTAATATATTCCCCTGTTGCTTTAATTTTTTCTGGTGGCATATTTATCCATCACTGAAAACATCTATTTGGATATATAATAGTTCTACGCTTCACTTTTAAAACACTGTTGTTTTGATTGGCTTTGCGCCACGTATATCACTCTCTAAAAAATTCGCATTTCACATCGTGACAAAAATACGCG
>JBGFRY010000013.1:0-18240 GCA_041694845.1 Microcaldota archaeon | reverse complement strand
AGCAGCACGTCTTTGCTTCCATTCATTTGTCGTAAAATGCATAGCACCCATACCCAACTACTTGTGTTTTTGGTCCTGCAGTATCACCTGAGTTTCTGTAATCCAAAAATTTTCCTTTCCATGTCTTCTTCTTTGCGATATGCATTACTGTTAATATTGCTGTTTTTCCGCATGCGTCACCAAATTGCTCAAAGCGTTTTATGTCCAATGCTGGAACTGATTCATTCGCGATTTTATCTATTCGAACAGCTTGGTCATATAAAAGATAATGACTAAGGTCAGAACTTGCAATTACTACTGTTTTATCATCTATTATACCTGTTAGTGCATCTGCCAGTTCTAATGGGTTAACATTGCTGCATAAAATTGGATAGATTACAAAATCCTTTTTCATAATTGATTGAAGAAATGGAAGCTGCACCTCAAGACAATGCTCTGGTTTATGTGCTTGTTGGTATACAACAATCAGCCTTTTGTCATTGGTTGTTAACTTGTCACGGATGCTTTCAATTCTTACTTTTCCAAGAGGTGTTTCCCAATATTCAAAACCTGATTCACATACGCCATAAAATGTAGTATGATGCGAAGGACCAATGAGAATTATTTTCTCTATTTCAGTTGCATATTTTGAAAGAAGCTTATAGCCGTAGGCTGCTATAGGTCCAGAATAAACATAACCTGCATGCGGCTCTACTAATGCGCGTAGTCTACCAGGTATTGTTACCTCATTTACCTTTCTTAAATAGTCATTAATCATCCCGCGTAGTTCACTTTGATTATTTGGATAAAAATAACCAGCAACTGCTGCTTTCCTAATAGTTAAAGCGTTCATACACCCACATTATTTTATTATTTTTCCACAATTTTTATTAAAGTTATATTTCGTATTGTTTTGATTGGGCCATAACCTCCTTGGGTTATTGGCTTTTCTGGTTGATATGGTTCGACTTTAAACGAGATATCGTTCTCATTAAGTATTCCAGTAACCTCGACTATTTTTCCAGCATATTTTTCTTCAAAATCATAGTCCACTAGGATAATGCCATTAACTACTGGCCCAAGTTTTGATGGTTTTTCTTCATACTTGCCCTTGATTGTAGTTAGATTATCTTCTTTTTTAGATTTCATATCATTACCTATTTTTTCAGTAGTAATACATCCTCAAAATAATAGCACTGTTACTAATCCACAGATAATTAATAATTCTATAGAATTCAATTCAGTCATACTATCTCCATACCCCGCTTATTTTTTGTTTACAGAATCTGCATTTTCCATCTATAATATTATTATTTGTTATGCTAAAGCCGATACGGGTTATCAATTCCTTTCCGCATTTTGGATTTTGGCAGATTGTTGTTTCATAGCTTGCGTATGCAGATGCTACGTTTCCACAGTAAACATGTTTTATACCTGCTGCCTTTCCGATCTCTCTTGCGCGTATAAGTGTTTCTGGTTGTGTAGACGGTTTGTCTTGTAATTTATAATCTGGATGAAATGCAGTTACATGCCATGGCATGTCTCTATCAACAGTTGCCAAAAACTTTGTTTCTGCTGCCAATTCTTTTTCATCATCATTCCAGTCTGGAATAAGAAGTGTTGTGACCTCAACCCATATTCCTAATTTTTTTGCATAAGTAATTGATTCTTTTACAAGTTCGAAGTTAGGAACTTTACATAATTCAGTATAAAATTTCTGATTATATGCTTTCAAATCAATATTTGCTGCATCAATATATCCTCTTATAGCATCCCAACATTCCTCTGATTCATAGCCATTTGTTACATAAACCCCTTTCAATCCTTTCTTTTTTGCAATTTTCATAATGTCAATTGCATATTCACTAAAAATGGTTGGTTCATTATAGGTAAATGAAATTGATTTGCATCCACTTGCTATTGCGTTCTCAACAACTGTTTCTGCTGCCAAATATTCATATCTATCAATAAGATTTTGAAAATAATTCCTCCATCCTGCTGGATCTCTCATGCGCGCCTCTTGTGGTGCTTGTGAGATGTCACTATTTTGGCAATTGGCAACACCTATAAAATTTGCAAGATATGAATGCTCTTCTTCAACTTCACAATTATAAACAAATCCTGAATACTCACTTTCTTCTATTCTGAAAATTGGAACTAACCAGTGTTTTTCAGTTTCTTTGAATTTTATATTTTCTTCGCTTTTTGTTGTTGGCGAATTACACACATAAAAGCTTGGAAGATATCCAAGCAGTAAGAAAAGGTGATAGATACCAAAGGCGAGTTTTCTAGAAATAGTATTTATTGCAATACTGTTCTTCTTGATGTAACCATTACATTTGATAAATGTTTTCAGAAATGCACTAATAACTACAATATTTGATTTAGAAATAAAGTTTGGAATTACTTTTTTATCTGCTCTTTTCCCACACAGTAAAGAGAGTAACTCTCCAAGACAAGCGCATCTTATCTCAACACGTTGTGTTGTTTTTCTAGAAAAAATAGTTGCTTTCAATCCAAAAATCTTCTCGATAAGATACTTAGTTCTGTCTGCAAGTTCTTTTTCGCGCTTACCATATAAAAAAACAACACTATATAACAAAGGCTTATTTGTTAATTTGTGCGCATGTCCATTTGCACAATAATACCCTAACAATTCAGCAAATCTTTCATCTACTTTGATTTTTTTTGGAATTCCTAATTTTAATTTGCGACTTTTTTTTATTTTTGGTATTATTTTTTCTAAAATGTGTTCTGAATCCAAAACAATCTCATCATTTTGTGGAGCCAGCTTAGGTATAACAAGATAATCATTTATTTTTAGATCTTGTGCCATCATCTTTTCTATCTTCCCATTTCGATATACAAATATACTATGTTCTGGAGTGCATGTTAACTGCGAGAGATGTCTTGGTTTAATAGATAGTACTTTACCAGAATAAAAATGACGAAAAACTTTTGCAATTTTGTGCTTTCTGCCAGATGTAGAATACGTATATCTATCTTTCACAAAACCGACTGTGCCATTCTGAACTTCAATAGAGTTCTCGCAATCAGCGAACAATTCTTCTAATGTTTTTACCGAGTCATCATTGATTATTATATTTTCTGGAGTAAAACAAAATTGGCATGAAAAATTGCAGCCAAATGTCCCTATAGAAAAGCTTCTGCTACCTGGCAGGAAATGAAATAATGGCTTTTTTTCAATTGGATCAATCCAAACAGCGCATGGTTTTCCATAAACGCTTAGTTTTAATTCACTATCTTCATTTACGCGCACGCCGCAAAAACCTGCTTGTCCTTCTGGGATTTTACAGTAGCGGTTGCAAGCTAAGCACTGAACAATGTTGCCTTTAAGCTTTTTAGCTAACATTTTTGTTTTTTGTTCCATTCCTCTCTATGGTATATCATAAAATAAGGTTAAAAGATTTTGTATTGCAGAAGGCAATTTAAGACCAGCAAACATTTTAAATTATGCCAGGCATAACTCTTTGTGATTTCTTGATGGTGACAATGACTGATGATTTTGTGATTCTTGAAAAAAACGGATTTCATCTTCTTCCTTCTGTGCTTGCAAAAAGCGAACAAGAAGCGATAAAAGCAGCTGAGAAAATTAGCTATCCAGTTGTTCTAAAAATTGTTTCACCAGATGTTGTACACAAAACAGATATTGGTGGTGTTATTCTTGGAGTAAAAAATCGCGAACATCTTTTAATTGCGTATAAAGAGATAATGGAAAACGCAGCAGGAAAAAAAGTCAATGGTATCCTAGTGCAAAAGATAGCGAGAAAAGGCATTGAACTAATTATTGGTGGAAAAAAAGACAAGCAATTTGGTCACATGATCGTGCTTGGTTTAGGCGGCATTTATGTAGAAGTGTTTAGGGATATAACAGCACGCATATGCCCTATAACTACAGAGAATGTAAATGAGATGGTATTAGAACTAAAATCGCATCCAATTCTGCTTGGTATAAGAGGAAAAAAAGCAATACATATGCAAAGCCTTGAACGATTGCTGTTAAGCGTTTGTAGATTCATGCATAAGGAAGACATTGTTGAAATTGACCTAAACCCAGTAATATTTGATGAAAAAGGTTGTGACATAATAGATGTACGATTTAAAAGGGTTGATTAATTGTGAGAGAACAGATTAAAAACCTAAAATATATTTTTGAGCCAAAAGGAATCGCAATTATTGGCGCATCAGCAACATCAACAAAGGTTGGTGCAGTTGTTCTAAAAAATCTCACTGATGGAAGATATGAATACCCAATATATCCTATTAATCCTAAATATAATGAATTGATGGGGATCAAATGTTATGCTACTATTAAAGATATAAAAGATCGTGTTGATTGTGCAGTAATCGCAACACCTGCACAAATAGTATCTGGCATTCTTGAGGAATGCGGAAAAAAAGGAATAAAAGGAATTATTATTCTCAGTAGTGGATTTGGTGAAGTAGGAAATAAAGATTTGGAAAAACAAATTAAAGATATTGCTGATAGATATGAAATGGCTATTATTGGACCGAATTGCCTTGGTATTCTTAATCCATATTCGCGTGTTGACTCAATATTTCTGCCAATGCATAAGCTTGCAAGGGCAGATGAAGGCAGTATTGCATTCATAACACAAAGCGGCGCAGCAGGCTCATGCATAGTAGATCTTGTTGCTACTTACAATACTGGTATAAGCAAATTTATATCATATGGAAATGGTACAGTCTTGGATGAATCAGATTTACTAGAATTTTTGGAAAATGATAAAAAAACAAAACAAATCCTGCTTTACATTGAGGGTGTAAAAGATGGAAGGAAATTCCTTAATGTGCTAACAAAAGTAAACAGAAAAAAACCAGTAATAGTTCTAAAAGCAGGAAAGAGTGAAAAAGCGTCAAAGGCAGCATTTTCGCATACTGGCAATGTGGCAGGAAATTATCTCGCTTATCTTAGTGCATTCAGACAGTCAAAAGTAATATGGGCAGAAAAGCTTGAAGAATTATTCGAATTTGTAAGAATATTTGGGCAACCAAGACCAAAAGGAAAAAGAATAGGGGTAATAACAAATGGTGGTGGACTAGGCATACTCATTGCAGATGCAATTGTTGAAAACTCATTAGAGCTACCAGAATTTTCTGAAGAAACAAAAAAACAGCTGCGTGCAATCGTACCTTTGTATACAAATGTAGAAAATCCACTTGATATAATAGCAGATGCTGATTGTGAGAGATATGATAAGACAATAAACATTCTTATGAAGGATGAAACTATTAATTCAATAGTTGTCATAGTTCTGTTCCAAGCACCAGCAATAGACGATAGAATCATTAATATCCTTACAAATTACGTTGATCAGAAGATAAAACCAATTGCAGTCATTGCTGTTGGTGGTGATTACACAAGGAATTACAGAAAAACGCTTGAGGGGTATGGTGTTCCTACATATAGTTCGCCAAGCGCAGCAATTAAAGCGCTGAAAAAACTTGTGGAATACACCGAATGGCAGAATAATAAAAAATAGTAAAAAATGGTGATGATTTTGATGGATGGAACTCAAGAGCAAATTGATGTTCTTTTGAAAGAAAAACGATTATTTAGACCTTCAACAAAACTGGTAGAAGAAAGTAATGTAAAAAAATGGATGACCAAGCACAGAATAAAAAATTATGAGGAGCTACTGACGCGAAGCAAGAACCTTGAATGGTTTTGGGGGGAAATGGCAAAGGAAACAGTAGAATGGTACTCTGCTCCAAAGAAAGTTCTTGAGTGGAACAAACCATATACAAAATGGTTTGTAGGGGCAAAATATAACATTGTGCATGATGCATTAGATAAACACCAGAAAACAAAAATAAGAGATAAGATTGCTTATATTTTTGAAGGAGAACCAGGAGATATAAGAAAAATTAGTTATAAAGAACTTTATGAAGAGGTAAACAAACTTGCAAATGCACTAAAAGAACTTGGAATAAAAAAAGGAGACCGCATAGGCATTTATCTTCCAATGACCCCTGAGCTTCCAATTGCAATGCTTGCTTGTGCAAAAATAGGTGCAATCCACGTAGTAGTTTTCTCTGGGTTTAGTTCTAAAGCCTTAGAAGATCGGCTAACAGAATCAGAAGCAAAGATCCTAATTACTTGCGATGGGAGTTGGAGAAGAGGAAAATTTATTGGACTAAAAAAGAATGCGGATGAAGGAGTTGTGAATGTAAAATCCATAAAGCATATAATTGTACACAAAAGAATTGGAGACCAACTTAAAATAAATTGGGAGCAAGGAAGAGATCTTTGGTGGCATGAAATAACCAAAAACCAAAAACCAGAATGTAAAACTGAAATAATGGATGCAAATGATATTTTATTTTTACTCTATACAAGTGGGTCCACTGGCAAACCCAAAGGAACAATCCATGCACATGGAGGGTATGCAGTAGGAGTTGCAGCAACTTTAAAATGGATTTTTGATATTAAGGATGAAGATATATGGTGGTGTGCTGCAGACATAGGATGGATTACAGGACACAGTTATATTGTATATGCACCGCTTATTCTAGGGGCTACATCTATAATTTATGAAGGAACTCCAGATTATCCAAAGCCAGATCGTTGGTGGGAGATCATAGAAAAATTCAAAGTAACTATCTTATACACCTCCCCGACAGCAGTTAGAATGTTTATGGGGTTAGGAGAGCAGTGGATTAACCAACATAACCTAACTTCCTTGCGTTTGCTTGGTTCAGTTGGAGAGCCAATAAACCCAGAAGCTTGGATGTGGTACTACAAGAATATAGGAAAAGAAAAATGCCCGCTGATGGATACTTGGTGGCAAACAGAAACAGGTATGCACTGCATCTCTCCACTTCCAATTTCAACACTTAAGCCAGGTTCAGCAGTAAAACCATTTCCTGGTTTGAATGTAGCTATTTTTAATGATAAAGGAGAAAAAATAAAAGGAAAAGGAGGGCATTTAGTAGTTACTACTCCTTGGCCAGCAATGTTTAGAGGGCTATACAAGAACCCAGAGAGATATATAAAAACATACTGGAGTCAATTCCCTGAAGTTTATCTTACTGGAGATGTTGGCTGGATAGATGAGGATGGATATTTTTGGATCCAAGGAAGAGAGGATGATGTGCTTAAAGTTGCTGGGCACAGAATCGGAAATTCAGAGGTGGAATCTGCACTTATAAGTCATCCAACAGTTGCAGAGGCAGCTGTTGTAGGAAAACCAGACCAAGTAAAAGGAGAGATAATTATTGCATTTGTAATTTTGAAAGGTGAAGCTCAGTCTTCTGATTCCTTACGTGAAGAGCTGAAAGTTCATGTTGCTAAACAAATCGGCCCAATTGCAAAACCAGCTGAGGTTTGGTTTGTCTCTGCACTTCCAAAAACCCGTTCTGGAAAAATTATGCGAAGGATTGTTCGCGCTAAACTTATGAAAGAGCCTGTTGGAGATATCTCAACACTGATGAACCCAGAAGCTGTAGAAGGATTAGATAGGGCACAATAATACTCTTACAACTTAATTTTTCAGATTCGCAATCTAAAATATGAGTTCATAATATATTTACGATGAGAAATTAAAAATGCAATTGCTCAGATTTATTTTATTAAAAAATTCCTAGTGCGTGACCATCTTCGATTACTTCTATCAATCCGAGTTTGAGTGATCTTGGTTTAAATCCAAGTTTTTTTCTTGCTTTTGTACAATCAAACGGTCTATCACTAGCTAGAATTAGTATGTGCTCTGTTGTTATTTTAGGTTTTTGCTTCATAAGCATTGCCTTGCTCTCCTCAAATTTTGCAAACATTAATGCAGCATCAAGAGGAATACTTTCCATTATCTCAGAAACTCCAAGAAGCGATGCTGACAGTTGTAATATTTCTACTTGCTTTAGCGCTTCGCCAGAAAGTACATAAATTCCTTTTTCTGTTTTAAGAGAATTTTTTATTGCGTACGCAACATCTTCTACATGTACGAATGGTATACGATTTTGCCCATGACCAATTATGCGCATTTTATTATTCTTTATTTGCCGTAGAATTTCATAATAATCATCAAATCCCTTACCATAAATAGTAGCAATCCTAAGTATTACATAGTCATTACATTTTTTTACAATTTCTTCTGCATCTGCTTTGCTTTTTGCATATGGTGAATCTGGGTTAAGTGGCGTTTCTTCGTTTGCTGGTACATGTAGGATTAGTTTTCCATAAACAGATATCGAGCTTGCAAAGATTATCCTACATTTTTTTGGTAAAGCAGCAGCAACTCTTTTAGTCAATTCAATATTTACTTCTCGTAATTCATTCAGGTCAAGAAAGTTCATCGAGCCTGCAAGATGTATTACGCAATCCGCACTTTTCAGAACTTTTTTCAATTCCTCTTTTTCAAAAGACGTTATAATTTCATTTCTCAGTCCAGTTGGCGTACGTACAAGTGGTATCGCATTTGGAATTATTTTCAAAACCTCTTTGCCAAGGCGGCCTGTTGCGCCAGTTATAAATATCATATGCAGATCAATTAAATAATCAATTTTAACTCAATATTAAATCTACCATTTTTTCTGCATCAAACTTTTCTAGATCTTCGTATTTCTGTCCAATACCAACATAAATTATTGGAATTCCTGTTATTTTTGATAATGAAAGAATGGTTCCTCCTTTAGGGTCGCAATCAAGTTTTGTTAGTATTATACCATCGATTCCAATTTCTCTATTAAATCTTGCTACTTGATCAACTATTACACTACCTGCGATGCTTTCGCCAACATATATCTTAAGATGTGGCTTGATTACCCGATTCATTTTTTTTAATTCATTAATAAGATTCACATTTGTGTCCTGACGGCCTGCAGTATCGATAAGAACAGCATCAATCCCATGTGCTTTTGCATAATTAATAGCATCATAAGCAACTGCTGTTGGATCAACACCATATTTCCGTTTTATTGTCCGCACACCTAATCGTTGTCCGTGAATATCAATCTGTTCAAGTGCAGCTGCTCTGAAGGTATCTGCTGCACCAAAAACAACTTTGTAATTACTATTCATAAGCATCTTTGCAACCTTAGAAATAGTTGTTGTTTTGCCAGATCCGTTAGGACCAATGAAGATTATTTTAACTGGTCGTTCTGTAACTTCCATTTTTTCAAGAACATCGAACGATTTCTCATTTTTTGCAATTTGAATAAGTGTTTTTTTTATGCTCTGTCTTATAAAAGAACTCAACTCATCTTTCTTAATTTTCTTTCCAATAAATGCTTTTTCTAGACTATTTTTTATTTCTGTTGCAACTTCTAGTCCTACATCAGCTTCTAACAAATCAAGTTCAAGATTTTCTAATAAAGATTCGACATCCTTTTGCGAAATATCTATCTCTCCTGTAAAAATAGATTTTATCTGGCCAACAAATCCTACTTTAACTTCTCGTTTTTTCTCTTCAGGAGGAGCCATCTTTTTCTCTTTTGGTTTTTCTAATTCCTCATCTTTTTTAAGAAAGTCATCTATAAAACCAGTTATCTTTTTCTTAAGAATATCGAACATATTCAAAAACCCAAAAGACGAGAGTGATGAGATTCAAAGAAAGATTTAGACATACTCGCTGTGTGCGCTCTCTTCAACACGTTTATCTATCGCAGAGGCTGCACGCACATCTCTAAGTTTAATGCTGATCTCTTGTATCTTTTTTGATATCTTCACAAATTCTTCTTTCAATTTTTCAATGGCCTTTTTTGTAGACTCAGTACGTTTCTTTAGTTCAATAGCACTTACCTCTTTATCCATCTCAACCAAATATCCAGCACCTATTGGAACTATAACATATGTTGAATAAATATTTGCCTTAATGAAGGCGCCGCCACCAATTGGAACAATTGAATCCTTGCTTTCTAGATTTTCTACAGTGCGAGATGCATTCTCGAGATCCAAGAGGCTTAGCATAACTCTGTCAATTTCCCCTTGTAGAAGTCTTAACTGTTCTTTGTAAACAGAAGCCTCATAATTCATTTTTACCTCTTCATTTTGTAACATATCACTCACCTTCCTGAACGCTATCAATCTTTATTTTACTACGTTTTGTTCTATTAGAAGAACCAAAAAGCGCATACAATTTATCACGTGCATGTTTCTCTGACTTTGCGTCTATCTCTTTTGTAAATTTCATTTTCATATCACCAATACAAACAACTCCAGCAATCATGTATTTCATTAGCAACACCTATCATAAATATTATTCAATCAGTAACTATAAGAACCCCAATGCACTATGAATACGGCTTAGTTCAAAACCAGTTGTTGATGATCCTGGAAGATAGCCGTGTTCGTTAGCGACAAGTCCTTTGCCTATAAAACCAATTCCCATATTTACTGTTCCTCTTTCTCCATCCAACTGAAATGCTTTTTCTATTTGAGCTAATTCAGTTTCTGTAGTTTTATAGTGTACTAAAAATCCCTTATTAGTTGCGATGCATGCACTTCCAACAGCATTGTAGCCTGCAACAGTAGTTTCGATCAGCTCAACACCAAGCGCATCTTCAATTGCCTTTTTCTCATTTTGACTTACATCTTTACTAATAATCCCGGTTTTATCAGTAACTGTGATATTATTTCCGTGTGCATTCATTTTTTCACTTGAGAGATATATATTTAATCCATGTTTCTTAAGTATAGTCACTTCTTCTTCTTTTACAATATTTGGCAGTACAATACCTTTAGAATTCATTACAGAATATAAACCTATGAGATTTGACTCTGCTATCAATGTTTTTACAATCTCTGTCTTAAGCCGTTCATTCAAAAGCCTACATAGTTTCTCAGTTGCATCTGGTGGCACAATTGTAATTTCATTATTGCTTTTGATAAATGTTCCAAGCCATGGATTTCCTAGATAGTCCCAAAACATACGTTTTCATCTTTTATTTTTTAGCTTCTATAGTTATATCCTTAGTTTTCACTTCAGTTTTTACTATTTCTTCTACTTTTTTCTCATCTGCTGTTTTCAAAACTCCTTTTTCATCTTTTATTTCTGGTTTTATTACTTCCTTTTTTTTCTCTTCAACTTTTGTCTCTTCTGGTTTTTCGTCAGGTAGATATATCTTTGCAACACCAGCTTCTTTTACAACTCTGACTTTTATCGAGCGTAATGGAGTATTCATTCCTCTCTTCAAAACAGCTGCATTCACTTTATTGCTAAGCCGTACACTCCCTTGTTCAATCTTTAGATGCTGCGATAGGAATGCTTTCAGTAAAGAGACTGCGCGTTTACTTCGTTTTGTTCGTATATGTGCGTATGCATCTGCAAGGTTTACCGTAAAAATTCTTTCTAGTTTTTCTTCTGCCATATTACTCAATCCTTAATTTTTTTGTTCTCCAGTTTCTGCGTTTTATGTTTGAAACAAACTTTCTTTTTGTCCTTATTGTTACAAATAAAGGAAGGCGTTTATTCTGCCTCTCTGCTTTTGCAAGTTTTAATTTTTTCATTACTGTCTTCTTACTCATGATAATCACCATTTACTTCCTTTCAAAGCGTATGCTAGTTTGTTCGTCCTTCTGTGATTTTATAGCATAAAGGATGTTCAAGAGCTGTTGTTCTGTTATCTTATTTCCGATGCGTTTGTAAGTAGCAAGCGCATACTGCGTTGCAGCTATATACAACTCTTGATTCGCGATGCGAACATTTGATAATCTATCATACGCACCTGGCTCAAGGATTGACCGAAGGGCTGCTCTCAATTGCTCTTCTGCCTTTTTAGCTTCTATGATCTTCTGCTTTTGTAAAAGTCTCTTCTTTTTGATTGAATCTTCATCATCTTCTTCCATTTTATTATCCCTTTGATATTTTCGCGATTACGTATTATAATTTGACAGTTTTTGATTCTTTTGCTACGTTATCTAAAAGTGCTCTGGCTTTTGCAGTTATTTTTCTTCCATTAGCACTCTTTGCAAGTAGACCGTGTTTCTCAAGTACCTGCATTGCCTTCCTAATTGTTGAACCTCCTGCTGGTTTATGATGTGCTGGTTTTACCCCTCTTCTTCTTCTGCCACCATAATGGCGCCGCAGTCGGTTTACCCCAATTTCACTATTAACATATGCTTGGCGCAGTATTGATGCACAGCGAACATACCAAAAATCTTCTTGTGTGGGTAATCTCTCTGCATGACTACCAGTTTTTACAATACCAACGAATGCTGGTTTTTCGATATTCATGTGTTTCAGTTTATTAGCAACACCCTCGATGAGTAGATTTGCTTCAACATCTAACGCCGATACCACGAAAAAGCACCTCTTTTATTTATATGTGTGACATACGTACAAAAATTCTATCTCAATTATTCTATCATAACTATTATAAACATTGTAGCTTGGTTATCAACAAGCAACCAGTAGTTCAGAACTTCTTTTAACACATTAATTGACTTCTTTAGAAATAATCTTGTTGTTTTGCCTATCAAAATTGCAATGTGATTAGTTCAGAAAATTCGATCTTGCGTTCCAGGCAAGACTCAGAACGCAAGACACAAGACCAGTGAGGAAAAGCATCAGTTTTTATTTACTTTCGGAAGTACTACTTCTCACCAACAAATTAGTGGATTTCATTGCGACTGTTATTATGAATAAACAACTATTCGATGGAGTTTTTCTTTCTGGTAGGGATTTAATTACTGTAAACCTAGTGGTTGGGAGACGCGTATATGGAGAGAAACTTATAAAATTATCAGGTTCAGAGTTTCGTGTTTGGAATCCTTACCGATCAAAACTTGCAGCTGCGATAAAAAAAGGATTGAAGAATTTTCCATTTCATAAAGGGGCAAAGGTTCTCTATCTTGGAGCATCTACTGGAACAACAGTTTCGCATTTATCAGACATTGTAGGAACAGAAGGGGTTGTTTATGCTGTTGAGAGTTCCCCACATGTAATGAAAAATTTTGTGCAAAACTGCGAACCACGTGAGAATGTAGTACCAATACTAGCAGATGCAAATAAACCAGATGAGTATAACGAAATTTGCGAAGTTGACGTTGTTTATGAAGATATTGCACAGCCAAATCAGGATGAAATACTCATAAAGAATGCAGAAAGATTTCTTAAATATGGCAGCATTGCAATGGTTGCTATAAAAAGCCAAAGTATTGATGTAACAAAAAAACCAGAAGAGATTTTCAAACAGTTCTTGCAGAATATTGAGCCTTATTTCAACATACTTGAAAAAATAAATATCGAACCATTTGACAAAGATCATCTTTTTGTTGTTTTGGAAAAGAGATAAATAACCTAAAGTTTAAAATCCGCACCTTTAAAAATCCTTCTCTTGACATGTCATTCTACCGTTTGAACTACTCTAATGAGTAGGAGGTTAATTCTCTATGGATAAGAAGAAACTACGAGAAGCAATAGTTAAGTCTCTTGAAGATAAAGGAAAAAGAAAATTCACTCAATCAGTAGAACTTATAATTAACGTACGTGGCATTAATTTTTCAAAAAGCGAGAATAGGCTTAATATCGAAATTCCTTTGCCTAAAGGAAAAGGAGGAAAGGAACAAAAGGTTGCTGTAATATCAGAGGACGTAGTTGCTGCTGAATGCAGAAAAGCAGGGGCAGAGCTTTTAATTTCACCAACAGAAATTGCTAATTGGGCTACAAAGGATAAGCTAAAAGAGCTTGCTAGAAATTATACGATTCTTGTACAACCAAATCTTATGGCGCAAACTGCTAAATTTTTGGGCCAATACCTAGGTCCTCGGGGAAAACTCCCAAGACCACTTGTTGGGAGTCCATCAGAACTCATTAATAGGGCTCGCAAAAGCGTACGCATCATTTCAAAAGGAAGATATCTACCAGTAGCCCATTCTTTTGTTGGGACTGAATCCATGAGTGAAGATGATCTTGCTGAAAATGCAGATGCAATTTATGAAGCAATAAAAACAAAAATCAATGAATCAAGTATTAAATCAGTATATATAAAATTAACTATGGGTAAACCAATACGCGTTATGTAGTGAACATTATGAGTAGAAAGCGATGAAGTAAATAGAGCTGATAGTAATGAAAAAAGGCAAAAAAGAATACAAAATCAATCCTGAAAGAAAAGCAATTAAAGAAAAGGTAGAGCAGATTGCAAAGGTAACTGAAGATGTTTCAAAATATCCTGCACTCGCATTAATTGATCTGCGTAGTGTTCCTGATGCACTATTGCAAACTCTTAGAAAGCGTATTAGAGAACAAAATGGAGTAATGTACGTTCTTAAGAAACCAGTTATAAAGGCAATTCTCAATGGCAATCCCTTACTCACAAAATTCTCTTCATTAGCAGATAGATCAGTTAGTCTTTTGTTGACTAACTCCTCACCTTACGAAATCAATAAATTACTTCGTGAGAGTAAGAAAAAAAGGCCTGCAAAAGCAGGTGAGATCTCTCCTTTTGACATAGTTATCCCTGAAGGTGAAACTGATCTTCCTCCAGGGCCAGCACTTTCTGAATTAAAAAGTGCTGGATTAAATGTGCAGATAAAAGGTGGGAAGATAGTTATTGCAAAAGAAAGCACTGTGGTAAAAAAAGGTGAAAATATAACCGCTGCAAAGGCTGGGGTTCTACAAAAACTAGGTGTTCTTCCTTTTGATAGTTCTGTGCGTCTTTTATTTGGTTTTGATGGTGAATATGTTTATGATTCAGAGATCCTTGATCTTGATCTTACTATAAATGAAGATATTGCCTTGTCAATGCAAGATGCATTCAGCTTTTCAATAAATGTTTCTTATCCAACAGAGCAAAATATTAACTTATTGCTTGGCGAGACTTATCGCCAATCAGTTAATACTGCTATTAATGGCGGTTTATACTCCTCAAGCACAATAGAGCAGCTTCTCTCCTCTACATTCAGGCAGGGGATGGCTCTAGAAAGTGTTGGGAAAAAAAATAATGGGATAAAGGATAGTTAAGATGTTTTATCTTCGAGGTGATATTATATGGCAAAAGTTGATCCATATTTGCATGCGGTTTTGCTCCTTTATGGGGCTGGAAAAGAGGTTTCTGCTGAAGCAATAGCAGTTGTACTAAAAGCTGGTGGAGTTGAGGCAGATGCAGCACGTGCTAAAGTACTTGCAGATGCAGTCAAAGACGCAAACTTTGATGAGCTTTTGAAGTCAGTAACAGTAGTTGCACCAACAGCAACAGGAGGAGTAGCACCGACCGAAGCAAAAAAAGAGGAAAAGAAAGAAGAAAAAAAAGAGGAACAGGCTGCTGAAGGGTTGTCAAGCTTGTTTGGTTGATCTATTGCACATAATACAATCTAAATTTTTTGCAATCACTTTTTTTCCTTGTATTTTTGGTATCCAAAATTTTTGTTTACTTCAAGAATCTTTAGCGCTACGCATATAACGCAATCTATTTATTTTTTCCCTGTGTACTCCTAGCATGAAACCATCTGTTGAAAAAATAGTAAAAGATATAAAAAATTTGAAAATACAAGGTGCAAGAAATATTGCGAAAGTGGCGTTAGAAACATTACTTTTTGAGATAAAAACATCAAGAGCAAAGGATGTTGATGTATTTCATTCTAATCTTCTGGAAACCATGGATGCGCTTGCAGGCGCAAGGCCAACAGAACCAATGCTTAGAAACAATCTAGAGAATATTCGCTATTACGCTAGTGATGATTTAAAAAACTCTGTAAAAAATATACGTGAGCTAAGAGAACTTCTTGTTGGACGTGGAAAGGAACTGCTTAAACGGATTGAAAAGGATGGAGCTAAATTAATTGAATATGGAGCAAAGCTTATTCCTGATGGCGCAGTTGTTATGACACATTGTCATTCCTCAACAGTTGTAGGAGTATTAAAAAGAGCAAATGAATTTGGAAAAAATATCTCTGTTGTATGTTGTGAAACCAGGCCGCTTTACCAAGGAAGGATTACTGCAAAAGAACTTGCAAAAGAAGGAATCAAAATAACATTTATTGTTGATGGTGCAATGAATCTTTTTATGAAGCGAAGTGATCTTTGTATAGTTGGTGCTGATGCAGTTACTTCACGAGGCGATTTGATAAATAAAGTCGGGACTTCAACATTAGCACACATCGCACGATTTCATGATGTTTCATTTTATTCAGCATCAGAGCTCTCAAAATACAGTCCTGCAACAATGTTTGGGCAACTAGAGAAAATTGAGGAGAGAGATACAAAAGAAATTTTTGAAAAACCGCCAAAAGGCGTTACGGTCAGAAATCCTGCATTTGATGCAACTGCTGCGAGATATATCTCTGGTTATATAACAGAAGCAGGAGTAATCCCATCGCAATCGTTTTTTGCATTAGCTACTGAAAAATTAGGGATAAAATTATATGAATAGATAAGATTGGTAAGAGAATGAGATAAGCAAATAGGTGAAGTAAATGACAGATGAAAAACCGCAAAATAAAAATGATCATTTTGTTGAAAAAGAAGTGAAGAAAATTGATGTCTGGAGATATAAACCATATACTTGTAAAGTAAAACCATTTGATATCAAAACAGGAAGAAGGATCATCTTATTAAATGAAAAAGAAGCAAGAGACCATGATATTTATTCTGGTTATAGAACAGAATTGATTGCAAATAATAAAAGCCTAATCGCACTTGTAGATACAACAAATGAATTAGTTGCACCTGGCGAAGTAGGTATCTTTGCTGACCTGCTTAAAGAAATTTCCATTAAAGAAGGCAATACTGTTGAGATTTTGCACATGGACAGGCCAGCATCTGTTGAATACATAAAAAAGAAGCTTGATGGAAAAACCTTAACACCAGATGAAATCTCACTTATTGTAAATGATATAATTGATGGAAAATTTAGTGAGATTGAAATTGCGGCATGGGTTTCTTCTATTTACATTAACGGTTTTTCTGATGATGAAATTGTTTCTCTCTCTAACGCGACTGTTGAATCAGGTGATCAGTTAGAACTTTTTGCATCGCCAATAGTAGATAAACATTGTTCTGGAGGCGTTGCAGGTAATCGCACGACAATGATCATTGTTCCAATAATTGCTGCATTTGATCTTTACATCCCAAAAACCTCATCGCGTGCTATTACTTCTGCAAGTGGAACTGCTGATACAATGGAAGCTATTGCAGAAATAGAATTCTCGATAACTGAAATGCGCGAGATAGTAAAAAAGACACATGGTGCTATTGTTTGGGGAGGCGGAATGAATCTCGCGCCAGTTGACGATCGGTTGATTAAAATACGAAACCCACTCTCTATTGATCCAGAAGGAATGCTACTTGCATCTATACTTGCAAAGAAAAAGGCAGTTGGCGCAGAATATCTTGTAGTTGATATCCCTGTTGGACGTGGTGTAAAGGTTGTAGATGTAGCGCATGGCCAAGAACTTGCAAATCATTTCATCAAGATCGGGAAACGTCTTGGAATAACAACTGATGTATTAATTACTGATGGTGCTGAACCTGTTGGTTTTGGTGTTGGCCCTTCATTAGAATGCAGAGATGTGTTAGAAGTGCTTGAAGGAAGAGGACCAGAAGACCTGCGTCACAAATCATGCATTCTTGCAGGAAAATTGCTTGAACTTGCAGGAAAAGCAGAAAGAGAGAAAGGGTACACAATAGCAGCAAAGGCAATTGAAAGTGGCAAAGCACTTCAAAAAATGCGAGAAATTATAGAGGCTCAAGGTGGAAACCCAAAAATAAAATCTTCAGAAATTCATTTTGGCGATTATTCTTATGATGTTACTGCAGAACATTCTGGTAAGATCTATCATATAGACAATAAAGTAATCTCTAAAATTGCTCGTATCGCAGGTGCACCTTCTGACAAATGTGCTGGGATCTATCTCTATAGGGTTCGAGGGGATAGAGTAGAAAAAGGGGATAAATTATTTACAATATATGCAGAGAGTGAATCAAAACTTAGTTTTGCTATAAGGGCCATACAGAATCTTGAACCTGTTGAAATGAGAAAAATGCTTTTAGGCGAAATTAAGGAATAAAAAATAGGTAGTTCACTGAAAGAGTGTTTATCTTGTTTTTTCCAAGCTTTGCGCCAAAATGAAATAACGTTATAAAATCGCACTCATTATCAACGTGAACCGAAAAATTTTCGAATTTTGCGTTTTTTATATTAAATGGCGACAAAAATGAAAAAAGCACAGAAGATCCTGTATGCAAACGTGAAACAAGAAAGAAAGGTAAAATTTTAGTGTCTGACTTTGCAAAGATAGTTTTACTCCAACAATATTTTCAAAAATCAGAAAGAGTAATGGAA
>JBGFRY010000009.1:0-4203 GCA_041694845.1 Microcaldota archaeon | reverse complement strand
CAGTTTCCTGTTTCTGATTTCGGTACGCAAAACACAAGACTCAAGACACTTTTGAACCCACAACCTAATGGTTTCCCCTGCTATTAGAGGATGGCATCCGAAGCCATTAGCTCTATCCATTTCAAGCCTTGTTTGAAAATCTTGAACAATCAGTTCAAGGCTAGTTGAGCTACGGGCCCTCTGTAAAAATTAGTTTGTCGCATAACTCTTTAAAACAATAACTACGTCTTAACCAAATTTATCGTTTTAAAATACGAGCGTAAAGTTTACGAGACTTTCAGTAGATTTTTAAGTGCTATCGCGAATTTGAATCAAATTCTTCAAACTCTTCTGCCTCATAAGTGTAAAATTCCATCTCTGGTTCTTTCCATGAATCTGGAGGAAGACCTGCTTTTTGACAGAGCTCACTTAGAAACTGTATCTTGTCTGGTAGCTGTTTCCAAACTACTGGGAGATACGTAGCACGATGGAATCCAAACTGAATTATAAGTCCGTGCTTGTGTGGTATAAGTTTTTTTAATAGTTCATCTGGTCCACTCACTTTCAATTGTTCTGGTTTTGTTAGTACAGAAATCGAGAATTTTACTTTTTCTAGTTCTTCTTCTCTTAATGGATAAAATCTTGGATCACCGAACGCAGCCTTCAATGCATTATCAATAACATCGAATAATAGTGGACGCTTTGCTTCAAGCGAACCAATGCAGCCACGCAATGTTTTACCAATGTGCATTGTTACAAAACATGCACAGTCTTCAACAAATCTTGGAGAAGGCACTTCACTTGGCTTTATATCAATCCTTCTGCCTGTTTTAAAATAATGGTCTATTGCTTTTCGAGCAAGTGCTAGCAAAAATTTCTTTTCCTCTTCAGTTAGTTTTTCGCTTTTAGGCATAAACTCGTCTTATTATTTACTTCTGCTACTCAACAACAATCTTTCCTTTCATATCTGGCCAATTGGCTGAACTGTATTCGTAACTACCTACGTTTTTGAACTTAAATATAAATGTTTCTCCACTTGCAAGAAATGAATTAAAGCTTTGGTTAGTTGCAGTAACGCTTCTTGGAAACTTCGATTTGTTGGTCCATTTAACACTGTCACCTACTTTTATTTTTATTTCTGAAGGTGCATAACTGAAATCATTAATAGTAACATCAATTGTTTGCGGCTCTAATTGCACGTCTTTCTCAACAGTAAAGTAAATTGTCTTAATTATTTTTGGAGAATAACTGCTATGATCATTTTTAACAATTTCTATTTTAAGACTGTGCTCGCCAATCCCGACATTTTCAATAGTATATTTCTTAGCTGTTAGCTCGATTGGTTTTTGGGCATTTAATGTAATATGAAAATGTCCTTCCCCTATTTTTATTTCTCCTCCAGGTTGTTTGAGCAATAAATTTGCAGTAGAAAGAATTAGGGTAACTGAGGTAGTATTTCCTTTTATTTTAAACGTTTCACCATTCTTAGGGCTTACAATTACAAAACTCGGAAGCTTTTCAGGTTCTGGAATAGTTTCATTAGCTTCTCCTGTTGGTGTCTCTTCAGCTGGTTTTTGGGCAAAAGGCCCTACACATCCAAACAACAGTATAAACAATACACAAAGCGCAATAATTATTTTCATATTATCACAATTACAATTAAGGTAGAACGATATTTAACATTTTCTATTCTTGATGATCGTGTTATACTTTGAACCACTTCTTTTAAACAGTACGATACGCGACTGTTCATCTTCGTCGATTATACTATATTTTGGTAGATGCGCTGCAAGATGTCTGCTCCATTCTTTTACATATTCATGAAGAGGCATGTGGTGCTCTTTTAGTCTTTTTCTAGAAAGTCCAAGCCACATATATCCCTTTACCTCAAGAAAATCAGCCTTAGATTTTTCTATTAATTTACTATACTGTTTTATTGAACGTTCATAGTCATTTAATCCTTTGATTACTGTTAAGCGTATAACTTTACGGCATTTTACTCTTGGCAACAACGCAATTGTTTTAAGTAATGTTTTCCATCTCGCCCCTAACCGTGGTTGATTTATCTTTTTGAATACTCTTTCATTAGGCGCGCTCAATGATAAATAAAGCTGCGTTGGCAATGCTTTGTTTTTTGCAAGTATTTTCAGCATGTTAGGTTCCTGTCCATTCGTAACAAGGAAAATGCTTTTTAACTCAGTATGCGATTTCAATAATTTTATCAACTTATCAAGTCTAGGATAAAGTGTTGGTTCTCCTGAAAGTGATATCGCCCAATGAGATGGGAATCTCATAAATGATTCATAGAATAATTCACTTTGTACATCATGCGCGCCGCCAATACCACTAAGCAATTTTCTTCTTAGCTTAGTACAATCGTCAATTATTAACTGTGGATCATCAACGCATTCTTTTTTCATCTGCTGGCTTTTCATCCATTCCACAGGCCTCCAACAGTATATGCATGCATTATGGCACCATGCGACTGATGGACTCATCTGACAGCATCTATGGCAGTCAATACCATAGAACTTCTGCTTGTAGCAAACACCTTTACCTCGTAATGCCTTTTTTGTCCAGGAGCAGATTTCCACTCCAGAGTGATTTCCTGCGATTCCATAACTAGCAGATTCAAAACGTTCCTTAACAAATGGTGTAAGTGCTATTTTTTCTTCCATAAATCCCTATAATATCTTTTATAAAGTTAAGGTTTTAACACTATCTCCATGCGAATAATCGTAACAGGTGGCGCAGGATTTATTGGTTCACATCTAGTAGATGCATTAATTGCCAGCGATCATGAAGTTATTATAATTGATAATTTGCTTGCTGGCAACATAGAAAACATAAATTCGCAAGCAAGATTCGTCAACAAAGATATTATAAAAGATAAAATAGTAAGCGAATTTGAAGAAAGTGATATTGTTTTTCATCTTGCTGCAGATCCAGATGTAAGAAAGAGTGCAGAAAATCCAGGAGCGAGTTTTGATTTAAACGTAATCGCTACATTTACTGTTCTTGAGAACTGCAGAAAATCGAGTGTAAAACGATTTGTTTTTGCTTCAACTTCAACTGTTTATGGTGATGCAAAAAAAATCCCGACACCAGAGAATTACCCTTGCGAGCCAATTAGTAATTATGGGGCAAGTAAACTCGCGTGTGAAGCATATATTTCGAGTTATGCGTATACCTATGGAATAAAAGGAACTGTTCTTCGTTTTGCAAACATATTTGGTCCACGAAGCACCCACGGCATAATATATGATTTTTACAACAAGCTAAAACGAAATCAGAATGAAATGGAAGTATTGGGAGATGGAAAACAGAAAAAATCTTATCTCTATATTGATGACTGCATAAGCGCAATGTTAATAACAAGCAAAAAACAAAAAGAGGTATTTAATATCTTTAATGTTGGCAGCAAAGAGACGCGCACAGCAAACGAAATCGCAAAATTAATGTGCAAAATACTCAAACTAACTCCAAAATTTACTTATACCGGAACACCAGAGGGCTGGAAAGGCGATGTAACAAAGATGCTATTAGACACCAAAAAACTAAGAAAACTTAACTGGGAAGAGGGGGTTAGGTTTGAGGATGGTGTAAAAAAATATTTGGTTTGGCTATCTTTATAAGATAGGTAGAGCTGTATCTCAATGGATGTAATAATTATCTACCCACTATTGTTCCAGAAAGGCGGCGCAGACCGTGTAGTATTAGAAATCGCAAAAAAATTTAATCCAATAATTTACTCAGTTATCTACAACCAAAAAAACACATTCCCAGAATTTAAAGAATTTGATATTCGCATACCACCAAAAACAATATGCGAAATCCCCTTTTCAGTGTTTAAAAAAGATATTGTTAAATGGGGCTCAATGGTTGCAGGGGTGCGTTATCTAAGCCAGAAAATAAAGGAAGATTATGACCTAATAAACGCCCAAGGCAGTCCTGCTAACTGGATAAGAGAAAAAAATGAACGAGTGAGTTGGTATTGTCATTCCCCTATTCGCTCTGCCACAGATTTATACCAAACTAAAGTAGCCTCGCTTCCATTGCATAAAAAGCTTCCGATGGAGATTATTTTGTCTACTTATCTAGTCATCGAATCCAGAATAGTCCCAAAACTTGAGCAAATAATTACAAACTCAGAAGTGACAAACGAACGAATAAAAAAATATCTTAAAAGAAACGATGCCAAGGTCATTCACCCAGGTGTAGATA
>JBGFRY010000065.1:0-4303 GCA_041694845.1 Microcaldota archaeon | reverse complement strand
CCTTTAACTGTGCTATTTTCAGGAGGTTGTGAAGTTATATTTATTATTGCGTTTTCGTCAGTAGCTTTGGTTACCCATTCATAGTTCAATTCTTCTATAAACCAATTAGTATTCTTACATGAGTGAGCAACACCGTTTTTGTCAACGCAATCTAAATGGAATGTGATTACATCCCCTGTTTTGACAGTTGCAGTTATTGGCGTAATTATGCATTTACAGTCAGATGGCTCAACAGTGGCCTTGGTAATAGTTACATTTGTTGTACATGCATCGCACGATAATTTCTTCCCGTTTTTTGTAATTGAAGGAATTGCAACTATTAAGCCCGTCATTGGCAATTTATCAGTTGCTTTTGGTACTGCGGTGATAGTTATGCCATTATCACTAGTTGAACTAGTAATAGGGAAGTAACTAACAGGGTCTTCCCATCCAACATTTTCGCAATTTGCCTGCGCATATTGTTTGTCATAGCACGTTAAATCAAATTTCTTTGTATCCCCTGATTTGATTACTGCTGATGAAGGAGCTAAGGTACAACTACAATCTGGTGTAACGACTTCTACATCTGGATTATTTATAGTAAGTGGGACTACAAACTCACCTTTATTTTCTTTACATACTTTTTCATCAGTCATATATTCCAAAGTAAATTTCACAGTACTCTTACCTTTCTTAAGATTTTGAGGTGCTTTCAGAGTAATTGCGATCATTTTTGTTTCTCCTGGCTGAACTCCTTCACCCAAACCAGTGAGATGAGTATATGTAAAACCAGCTGTCTTACTTAAATCATCCATAGTTATTGACCAGAAACCCCCTTCTACACTTCCTGTGTTCTTAACTTCAAAAAAAACAGCTTTTTCACTTCCTGGTGTCATGTTAAAAGAAGTTCCTAGTAAAACATTCAAAAACGTACTAAAAGAATAAACTTGAGAGAGATCAAAATTAACAAACTTATCATCTACATAAATTGTTTTTTTAACTGTAATGTCATTTATGCTGCTACCTGAGCCTTTTGTATGAACTGTGAGAAAATGCATATTGGCTCCGCCAAATGCTGTTGTTCTCGAAGCACTTAAGCAGGTAATACCGCTCAAAGAAACAGTTATTTTAGCTGAACCTTTTTTGTTTACTGTAAAAGTTGGCTTGAAGTTTTTAATATTAGAGATATCCTCTGAAAAACTCTTCTTAGAATTTCCCTCTTCTACAGATACTATAATGTTTCCATTACAGAAAAAGTTTGCTTTGCCTTCTGTACTAACTATCGGATCCTCCGGGTATTTTTTAGTGTGAACTGGTTGGATAATTAACAGTGGTGCTAATAAGTCATAGCCAGCTTCCTTTTTAGGTACAATATCTCCAGAGCTAACCATAAAAAACTGTTTTAGAGCAGACGCAGTCTGCATTTGGGAATCTGATAACCATTTTATTTGGACATTTTTTGTTATAGCATTCGCATTCATTGGTTTATATTCGCTTTCAGGATCAAAAGCCATATAAGTGTAGAATGAATCAAGCGCCCATTTTGCATCAAGAGAAGGAGTAATAGTTATTTTAGCTGGACAGGTAGTAGCGCCATCCTTTATAGTAGAACCACCACTACTCATTGTATAAGAGAGAGTAATACTACCTTGTGTATCAAATACATATGCTGACTGCTCTGCATTTGTTAAATCAATATTAAAATTGCCTGCAATAGCAAATGAAAATAGCAGCAACAAAAACAAAAAATGTTTTGTTTTCAAATATTTTCACCCCTTTAACTAGTTTTAAAACCTAACTGTAAAACCAACTAGTTGAAACTCCAAGTAAAAACGCTCAGCAACTTTGCCTATCTTACCATAATCAAAAGGCTTCATTGCCCTAATGTAACCGGTTATTTCAAAGTGAAATTTCTCCCATTCTTTTCCTTTTGGCCTGATTGTAATTTGATAACCGCCAGTTCCACCTACTGAAACTGTCTCTGTTTTAGTATCTAAAACAGTGACTGCGCCTGTGTAGATATCTATGGTTACAACATTGCTTATTGGAATTCTAAGTTCTGGAGTGAGATGCGCAACAAGTGGAGGAGGTTTTTGAGTGCCAGAAAAACCAAATTCACCTTTACCACCTAAACGGCATGCAAGCATTAAACCAGTTTTGGGATTAAGAATAAAAGGGATGTTTCCTTCTGCACGTCCATAGACCGAACTTACATACGAAGGCCCAAAGTCTTCGATGTACAGCAATCCTGATTTAAGACCAACTTCAAACTTAGCAACTTCCATTCCTTTTGAGCTAATAACAGTTACTAGAGCAACATTACCATCTAATAGAGTTCCTGTAAGATATTTTGTTGCTGCTTTAGTCATTTCTTTTGAAGCCTCAAATTCAAAAGCTTCATGCGATTGAACTGCGAACTTCGCTCTGAGTGCTAAATATATGCTAGCTGCAACCCTATCAACAAATCCTGCCTCTATATCTGCAATTGTCTGCTTTGAAATGTCAATTCTGTATTCTGTTCCAGCACTAAAATAAGTCAGTACATTGCCAGTTAGTCCTGTTATTTTACTCTCTTTAAGTACTGTTTCTGTATCAAAAAGGCCAATATTATTTTTTTGAAGTATCTCAAGTGCATTTTTTACATCTCCTCTATCAACTGCTTCTGAAAAAGCGGTTTTATCTGTATCATTTAAAATAAATTTATTCATAATGAAGTTTTTATTGTTCTTGAAATACATTTTATCAGCATCTTCAGAAATATCCTTACTTGCTCTATACACAAGTCCAGTAAAAAAGTTTGGATCAGGTATTCCTGAATCAATAAGGATTTGTGGTGCACGTCCAACAAAAGTTTCTTTTCTTTGCATTAAACCTCCGTAAATTTCATCAAGGGTAATCATCTCTGCAACAACTGCACGTACCTCAGCTACTGCTTCTGCTGTCATGCCAGATAATTTTGTTGGTATTTCTTTTTTTAGCTTTTGTTTAGTTCTTAATAGCTCATCTGCAATTTTGTGTAACTCCTCTTCCATAATTCTTTTTTGCAGCAAGGGCTCTGCCTTGATTATAAACGAGCTAATTTCATTGTTAATGTCTCTTAGTACTTTCTCAACATCTGGTGAGTATTGTTTTCTTTTATCACTATCAAGCGATCTTTTTACTGCTAATAGTTCTACAGGATCCATTAGTTGGCCTTGTGATTTTATGACATGTAGAATACCATTGAGCTCATGAACAGTAAAGTTTTTGCCTTCTTCTAATCTTTTTTTAAATTCCCCCCATCTTAAAACCTGTATCTCTGGACACATATGATCACTCATCAACAACTGGTAGTTTTTCATATCTATTAACAACATGCACATTTTGTTCTGGGCCTTCTGCAATATCGAAAATCATCTTTTTAAATGAGGCTTGTTTAAGATCTATGCCTCTTATTGTACAGTTTTCAATGAACCATTTTGGTCCTGCGAAATCTTTTGTAACATCAAAAGTAGGTCTATCTTTTTCTTTGTCAATTGTTAATTTTGCACGAACTCCATCCTTTTCTGCGTCCTCAAAATCAACAGTTATGTTATATCCTTTTGAAGTTACTGCCAAATGTCCTATTTTATATACATTACCATTCATGTTGACATATGCAACATATGGGTTGTCTACAGTACCATACTTATCAGGAGTTATTATTAGATAAGCATCTGATCCATCAACAAGCTTAACTTTTCTGTAAGAGAACCACATATAAAATATTGAATACAAACTTTCTTCTTTTTCTGTTAAAGGTTTGCCATTGAGAAGTGGCTCTGTAGTAGCAGTCAACATTGGTATTTCTATCATCTTTTCTTCCCATTCTCCTTGCTCTGTCTGTGTTCTCTTCAAAAATCCAAATGAGCTGAAATGTATATCTAGCTCTTTAAGAGAGAGTATAACTAGTTTTTCTTTAGGTTTAGGGATAGGGGCTATAGATGGCAAGATAATTGGTGGAAGAGGTTTAATCTCTTCACCAGGAATGTTTAAACATTTTATCTCTTGGCCTCTATCATCTTTTTTTGACTCAATCTTACTATTTTTCCATTCATCAAAAAATTTTTGAATTTGATTCTTGTGATATTCTAATTCTTTTTGTGCTTCAACTAATTTTTCATTCCCAAGCTGTTTTTGTATATCTTCCTCTTTAAGTAATTTCTCACGCTCAGGGATAGCATTATCTCTTTGGTCAACTGCATATTTCCACTGGTTTCGTAACTGTTCGATAAATGTGAGAAGGTTTGCTCCAACTACTTCTTTGTATTCTCCTCTATTAAAATCTTCTTTAACTTTTGTAACA
>JBGFRY010000061.1:0-4356 GCA_041694845.1 Microcaldota archaeon | reverse complement strand
GTTCACGTCGATAATAAGTGTGATTTTATGGTATTGTTTTATTTTAGCGTAAAACTGCATCACTCAAATATAAGCGAAAGTGAACAAATCACTTTCTAAATATTTTTAAATCCAATCTTCGATATTCTACTGTTGGTTATATGCGCAAAGTAGCAATAATTGGAGCAGCAATGACTACATTCAGCGAGCATTGGGAGCGTGGCTTTCGCGATCTCATTATAGAAGCTGGAACGCAAGCACTTCAGAACGCAAATCTTGCAGGTAAAGAGATTGATGCTGGGTATGTTGGTACAATGGCATCAGGTAGTCTTGTTGGCCAAGAGCACATTGGTGCGCTTATTGCGGATTATATGGGTCTTAATCCAATTCCAATAACACGTGTTGAAGGTGCATGTGCATCTGGTGGGCTAGCACTCCGTCAAAGCTTTCTTGCAGTTGCTTCAGGCAGATGCGATTTTGTTGTTGCTGGTGGTATAGAAAAAATGACAGACCTTGGTGTTATGGAAGTTAGCAATATCCTTGGTGGCGCAGGAGACCAAGAATGGGAAGTTTTCATTGGTGCAACATTTCCTGGGTTGTATGCATTAATGGCAAGACGTCATATGTATGAATACGGAACAACAGAAGAGATGCTTGCTGCTGTTGCAGTAAAAAATCATAAACATGCTTCAAAGAACAGATATGCACAGTTTAAGAATGAGATAACAATAGATGATGTCTTAAAATCTAAAATGGTTGCTTCTCCATTAAAAATTCTTGACTGTTCGCCAATAACAGATGGCGCAGCAGCAGTAGTTCTTGCCCCACTCGAAATTGCTAAAAAATATACTGAAAAACCAATAGAAATTGTTGGATCAGGACAGGCAAGTGACACCATCGCACTACATTCAAGAGAAACACTTACTGAATTACATGCAACACAGGTGGCTGCTTTTGAAGCATATAGGATGGCAGAAGTAGAGCCAAGTGATATTAACATTGCAGAAGTACATGATTGTTTTACAATCGCAGAGATAATGGCTATTGAAGACCTTGGTTTTTTCAAGAAAGGGGATGGTGGAAAGGCAACGCTTGAAGGCAAAACAACCTTTAATTCTGATGGTGTTTGTGTAAATACCTCTGGTGGATTAAAAGCATGCGGCCATCCTGTTGGTGCAACAGGTATAAAGCAAGCTGTTGAAATAACCTGGCAATTGCGAGAGGAAGCAGAAGGAAGGCAGGTAAAAGACGCAAAGATTGGTCTAACGCACAATGTTGGTGGTTCAGGGGCAACAGCAGTTGTGCACATCTACAAAAGGGCATTTTAGGTGAAAAGATGAAAGAAAGCATCCCACTAACTTGGCGGAGGATCCCTGAACGTTATCGTATATTAGGTTCAAAATGTCTTACCTGTAAAAACACCTATTTTCCATTACGTGCGATCTGCCCAAAATGTAGAAGAAAAGGAAAAGTTGAACAGATAAAGTTCTCTGGAAAAGGCAAAGTCTATTCATTTACAGAGATTTCTGCACCGTCAGTTGGTTTTGAAGACCAAGCACCATACACACTAGCAATTATAGAATTAGAAGAAGGCGCGCGACTAACAGCTCAGATAGCAGATTGTAGCTGCTGTGATGTAGAAATAGGTGATACTGTGCGCGCAGTATTTAGGGTAATCCAACGTGACGATCCAGAAGGGCTTATCCATTATGGTTTTAAATTTAACTTGATAAAATAATATGATATACTTTTATGATATGGTGTTGGTATAAATAAAAAAAGGTTATTTATTTTTGTTACTTTACTTATCTTCTCATCTATCGCAAACTCGCTCGCAGCATAAACTAACGTCATACTTTTTCTCATAAAGGCGCAGCAATAGTTTTGATTTCACCTCATAAATTCCTCTCCGGATTTTTTCTAGAGTTTGGCCTATAGAAAGAAGAATAGAAGAGCAGTTTAAGATGAAATTTCTGACTACTGAGATTAGAAAATATGCAAAAAACAAGAGAGTAATGTGACGACTCACTGCTACTTGTTTTATTTCTTGATATTCATCAAATCCCAGCTTATCTTTTATATCATCAAAAAACTGTTCTATCTCCCATCTATGATCATAATTTTTAATTATTTCAACTTCAGAAAGATCAGTATTTGTAATCAAAAAGAGCATATCTTTTATATACCTGTTATCTTTTACAATTACAATTTTCATCTCTCTATTTAGCTTGTTTATCATAAGCATTTTTGAAAAATAGAAATATATTTTCTCCTTTATTCTTACCTTTATAAAATCCTCTAATTTTATACTTTCTCCATATTGCTGCATGCTCATCTCACAATAACCAAGCAAAACTTTTCTGTTGCTTTTCATTCTTGTTATGAATTTTATTTTTTCTTTATCCATTTTGTTTAGCACATCTGCAGATGCATACCAAGAATCAAATAAAACATAAATGGAAAAACCAAGCCATGCAACTGCTTTCTTTATTATGTCATAAGCAAGCTTATGCTTTGGCCGGTAAGCTTTATCTTTCTTTCCGTGTTTTTGATAGTATTTTTTGAATTCAAATGGGAATTCAAGCTCTCCACATTTTATGAGAGCAGAAATAAAGCAGTTTGACCAGAGAAAAGTGCTTTTAGAAATCCAATAATTCCAGTTTGCTCTTACCTTTTTACCTGCCTTCTCTGCCAAGGTATCACCTACGTATAGAAATATCGGTTTAGACAAGTCTGCAAGCTGTAAAAATTGCTTTCTCATCCTTTTCTTTATCTCATAAGTCAGAAATCTAGAAGAGGACAAAAATCTGCTCAAAACTGAATGATCTTTAAGGTTGTCACATAACCTTGCTATGTCTGTGACCTTCTTATGTTTGCTATCTTGGAGGAATCCCAAGATAAAAATAACCAAATTCTCGAAATCAGAGTTTGAAAAGATACCTTTAAAAAAACTAAAAAAAAAAGAAAAAAATCTGTTTATTAATTTCCGTCGTAGATGCATAGAAGTTCATAATGTATTTACGACGAGAAATTAAAAATGCGATTGTTCAGTTATCTTTATTTTCTTATTTTTAGGTTGTATACACCTTTCAGTAGAACAAAAAATCGAGCAGGATGGAACCTCACTAATCACTCAAAAACTGAATATGAGTAGTCTAGTTTTTTTTATGCAAAATCTATGGTTGATGAGGACTACTATGGTGCATCTACATACAAAACAGAAAAAATTGAACCAGATAGTTCATTTAATGCAAATATGTATATAGGTTACACAACACCTGAATCAAAAGGCTTGTTTGTAGAAGTAACCGGAAATGAGGAATACGTTGCAGAAGATTACTTCACAAGCGCAAAATTCTATTTGTTGAATAATAACAACTATGCAATTAAAAACGTCGTTGTTTCAGAATTGAAAAGTTACGCATTCAAAGAAAGTTACTACGACGTAGCAGCAAGCAATCTGGGTAGTCTAAAACCAGGTGATGAAGTATATGTGAGTATTATTCTCTCTACAGCAAACATTCCAGCAGGGAACTATCCAATGATTTTTTTAATTTCATTCCTTAATTACAACAATACAAAAGAAATAGTTGCCTATACAAACTTAATCTCGCGAAAAGTGCTGAAGAAAGCTGCGCCAACATAACAAAAAAAGATCCAAACGTTAGCTGTTCTTATTCTGAAGAGGGTACCCTAATACTATCGAAAATAATTACACCTGAAATTGGTGGTTATAAGTTCAAGAAAGAAAATCGGTTCCCCTATATTGTATATACTATAAATACAGAAACTCTCCCGCTGTTATCTATGGAAACACTATCTCCTTCACAGAGTAATCTTAGTGCCAAAAGCATCCTTGAAGTAATAAATTTTACAGATCCTAAAGCAAAGATACAAACTTATCAATACAAACTTATGACTACGAAAGTAATATATACAATAGAAATGCCAGGAGAAATTGTGTCAGCAGAGAATGGAAAGATCGGAGGAAATAAAGTAACTTATGACGTACTTGAATTGATCGAGAAAGGCACGGTTGTTAAAATAGAGTCAAGAGAACCTGACGTAACTGCAATTGCTGCTGTTGCGTTTATACTTTTGTTATTACTAGGTGCAATTACTTATTATTTTTTTACATTGAAACAAAGATAATATGCAACTTCTTTATCTGTACGATATCAAAGCAAAGAACAAGCGTGAATTCAATCGTGTAAAGCGCTCTTTTTATTATCACTTAAGCAAACTTGCGCTTCCTAAAACTGCCTTTAGGACAAAATCTGCATTACTCGTAGAACAGGAAAAAGAAGTAGTGCTTGACACATTCTTCAAGCAATTTAGCAGCGATATAGAGGTTTACAAAGTGTTGGTGAAATCAGT
>JBGFRY010000024.1:0-4376 GCA_041694845.1 Microcaldota archaeon | reverse complement strand
TCTTACCTTGAACGCAAGATCGAAGTTACCATAATTTAACTCATTTTTCAGAATTAAAAATTTTCTGAACTAATCACATTGCAATTTTAATAGGCAAAACAACAAGATTATTTCTAAAGAAGTCAATTAATATGTCAAAAGAAGTTCTGAACTACTAATATTTGAGTGATGCGGAAACAATATAAAACAAAAGGTAGAAAATAAGTTAATAGTTTAAGTTTTTGTGGTGGAGACAATGGTTAGGCATTTTTTAGATACAACAGATTTTACAAAAAAGGAGATTTTAGACGTAATTAGATTCTCACGAAAAATAAAGGCAACACCACAAAACTATGTGAATGCGATGAAAGATAAGACGCTTCTTATGATCTTTGCTAAACCATCATTGCGGACACGGTTATCATTTGAAGTCGGAATGACAGAGATGGGTGGGCATGGGATTTATTATGATATTTCTACTTCAGTGATGGGAAAGAAAGAAACTATCACAGACACAGCAAAAACAGCTGCACGTTATTGTGATATTGTAATGGCTCGATTGTTTGAGCATAAAGATATTGAAGAATATGCATCGAACTCAACCATTCCTGTTATTAATGCGCTTACAAATTACTCCCATCCCTGTCAAATTATTGCTGATCTTATGACTATACAGGAAAAAAAAGAGCGCTTGGAAGGATTAAAATTAACTTACTGTGGAGATGGAAACAATAACGTAACGCATTCATTACTATTGGGTTGCGCAGCAATTGGTATGAATATAACTGTTGCATGCCCAAAAGGTAAAGAATACGAACCGCAAATGGTTGTTGTAGAAAAGACAGCTGCATTTGCAGAAGAGAATGGGACAAAATTTGAGATAACTCATGATGCAAGCGCTGCCGTAAAGGATGCAGATATTGTATACACTGATTCTTGGATGTCTTACCATATACCTAAAGAAAAAGAAGCTGAGCGTGTGTCTGTGTTCAAACCATACCAAGTAACACCTGCACTATTGGAAAAAGCAAAAAAGGATGTTGTTTTTATGAACTGCCTTCCTGCGATGCGTGGTTACGAGCAAACCGCTGAGGTTATTGATGGACCGCATAGTATTGTCTTTGACCAAGCTGAGAACAGACTACACGCCCAGAAAGCAATAATGTTGTTTTTATCAAAAGGAAATTTTGAGTAGGGGGTGGGTATAGTTCAATTATTATTATCAATATTATTAATAATATCAATATTTATTTTATTTATTAAAATGGAAAATAATTGAAATGTAACTATAGATACATAAAAACAAGATAAAAAAATAAACAAGAAAAATAATAGTTAAAACAATACTTGAACAACACTCCCTATCTACCACCCACCTAAACACAACTCACATAGATAAACATCATTCTTTAAACCTAATTTTTCCTTAATATCAACAGCAAGAAGCCCAAAAAATCCAATTTCTTTTCCTTCAACTACAATCTTACAACTTTTCTCTCTATCAAAATTAACAACATTTTCATTTTCTATTTTATAATCTACACCACATTCTTTCAATAGCGTTTGCAAATAACTTTTAGCGTTACTATAATCAATCTCTTCATCAGTTACACCGAAACAAAGTCGTTTTTCTTGTGTTTTCTTATTATAAACAATCCCAATCTCATAGAATTTCTGTGGGAGACCAGCCATTTTATTAGTAACAAAAACATCAATCAAGCTATGAAAAAGCATTGATCGTATCACTGCGCATTCACTACTAGCTGGGTTCTCAGTTTTTTCTCCAACAAGAGAAAAAATAACACCCTTTTCCTCACTTATCAATATATTAGTTTTTACTTCCAAAAACCCCATACCCTGCATTATCCTTTTGATTTCTGTACTTTCGTATTCAACCAACCTTCCTTCTGAATAAAATTTTGGTGTTTCTGGTATTAATTTTTCATAACCATACGCGATAGCAATATCCTCAACTATATCTATAATATGCATAACGTCGCAACGATAGGGAGGTATATAAACAACATTACCATCACTTTCGTATCCCATCTTTTTGAGTAATTTAATAACTTCTGTTTTTTTGAGTTCCACACCCAAAATTTTATTTATGAATTCCAAATCTAATTTAACTTTCCTATAACTTAGATCAGGTGTATCAAATTTTTTACTGTGATAATTTATCGCTATTGTTTCTACGTCACCACCGCTATCAATTAAACTACAACAAATTATGTTTAATGCATCATTAACAGCCTTTAATTCAACACCAGTAACCTCAACCAACACCTCTTTAGTGTTTATATTAACTTTCCCAATTTCTGCAGAGTTTACGATAGGAATAAGGCACATAACACGATCTTTGGCGTCGAGATATACTGGATATTTTTTCTGCCCCTTAAGTAAATGTCCATATTCCTGCCCTTTAGGGTGTTTTTCTACTATCTCATTTGCATTGATCGCGTTAGGATAGTTAAGGGGTTGGTAAACTATCCTCTCTGGTTCCATCATAACATATCTTATTGGGAAATCAATACCTTGGAGTGGATAAAAACCAATACCGAATTTTTTTACCTTTCTCCCAACAGTTGCATTTAATTTTTCTTGTAGTTGTATAATATCCTTTATTTTTTGGTCGTCAAATCCCAAATTTCTTACAACCGCCAATGCAGCATACTGCCTAAATGGAACACTACCAACAATTAACTCCAGTCCTGATTTTTTCTTAGTTTTATATTTTTTTATTATTCCTTTATAATATGAATTAAGTGCACGGATAATACCTTCTAAAGAAAACATATCAGGCCTATTAGGGGTCAGTTCAACAATTAATCTATCTTCGCTTTTTATAGCAGGTGCTCCTAATCCTGTCAACCCATTTAAAACCTGCTTTTCGCTGAATCCACACTCTTTCAAAAAATCTTTGAGAAGGAACTCAACAACAACCACAACCTTCGCCCCTTACCTCTTTTTTACTAGCTCTTCCTGCTGCATATCTTGCACCCTTTGTTGGATAGTTTTCATCTAAACATCCAGTACAAATTGGTTGCCCGATACTCCTTTTTAATCCTTCTATTGATAAATAGCCCAGGCTTTCGACACCAATATGTTTCCTTATCTCTTCGATTGTTTTGTCATGAGCTATTAGTTGTTCATAAGTAGGGATATCCACACCATAGAAACACGGTGCTTTTATTGGCGGGCAAGTTATACGTAGATGTATCTCCTTCGCTCCAGCGTCTCTGATTAATTTTACAATCTCTCGCATAGTTGTGCTGCGTACGATTGAGTCATCAATAACAACTATTCGTTTTCCTTCAATTATTTTTCTAACAGCATTTAATTTTGTCCGCACTGCGCTACTTCTTACCTCTTGGGATGACATGATAAATGTTCTTCCAATGTATCTATTTTTTATAAGCCCCTCTCGCATTGGTATTTTTGTTATATCTGAATAAGCATCTGCAGCAGTTCTTGAGGTATCAGGTACTGCGATGATGAGATCTGCATTAACTGGGTGCTCTTTTGCGAGTTCTTTTCCAAGTACTTCGCGTACTTCAAAAACATATTTATTGTTTATACAGGAATCAGGTCTTGAAAAATAAACATACTCAAACATACAATGACGTGTTTCTTCATTTTTTATTACCTCTTTTTTTACTAAGTTACTATTAATAATAACAACATCGCCACCATTTACTACGCCTTTATATTCAATATTATTTATATCCAATGCTGCACTCTCAGATACAAATGATATGTACTCTTTGTTCTCCCCATAAACAAGCGGCCTTATTGCGTGCGGGTCTCTAAAAATAACAAGCGTGCCGTTAACTAATGCAACAGTAGAATACGCACCATCTAGTGTTTTCATTAAATATCTAACTGCCTCTTCAATTGTTTCTCTTTCTTTAATTATTTTTTTATGTAAGAGATATGCAATAGGTTCAGAGTCAACAGTACTCATAAAATTATAACCATCATTCTCAAGTACCTCCCTTACTTCTTTATAATTGATTAAATGTCCATTATGCGCAACTGCGATGTCATCTATAACTGATGGTTGTACATCTTCAATCAAACACCGTCCAGTTGTTGGGTATCTGGTATGTCCAATCCCAATATCTGCGTTGGTGTTTATATTCTCCTCACTAAAAATTCCACCAACAAGCCCAATTCCTAATGTTACAGTTAATTTTTTAGTTGTTTGATCATAAAGTGCCATACCTGCTGCGTCCTGTCCCCTATGTTGAAGCGCAATAAGAGCATTATAAAGCAAATGAGTAACACTCTTCCCGGTTTTTGAGAAGATCGCTGCTACACCACATTCCTCTCTTTTTTCAGACAAAGTAACCATAATATATATTCTTGTGTGGTTTTAAATTATTTTCGCATCACTT
>JBGFRY010000010.1:0-19586 GCA_041694845.1 Microcaldota archaeon | reverse complement strand
AAGCTTTCTGGAAATATTGATGCGCTGAAAGATGTTGCCAGATATTCCAAGTATGGAGATACTAGAATGGCTGCAGTTGAAAAGCTTTCTGGAAATATTTATGCGCTGAAATATATTGCTAAATGTTCTAATTATGAATATGCTAGAATAGCTGCAGTTGAAAAGCTTTCTGGAAATATTTATGCGCTGAAAGATGTTATCAGATATTCAAATTATGAAGATACTAAAATGACTGTAGTTGAAAAGCTTTATGGAAATATTGATGCGCTGAAAGATGTTGCCAAATATTCCAAGTATGGAGATACGAGAGCTTCTGCGAATAACAAACTCAATAAATTGAGCAGAGATTCTGAGTTCGTCGAAGGTCTGGTTGATATACTGATGAAAACGCAGATATAACCCCTGTCAGATAATCAATTATGGGGCAGCATAGCATCAGTAGTTTGTTGTATAACTCTTTAAGATAATAACTACGTTTTCCAGCTTTGCGCTAAAATAAAATAACATCATGAAATTGTGCTTGCTATCGTTGTAACTGAACAATCGCATTTTTAATTTCTCGTCGTAAACTATTGCAACGTCTTTATGAGAGAAAGTATGACGTTAGTTTATGCTGCGAGTGAGTTTGCGATAGGTGAGTTATTGATTTTACACTAAAACAACTAGCAAGTTGGCTGGAAAAAATCAAATTGTTCTATATATCGTCTCAGTTTACTTACTTAACTTATTTATTATCTCTAAAAGTCTTGGATAAGGTCCGAATCCAGAGCCTTCGTTTATATGACCAGCATTATGTTCGATGATAAGGGTAGCTCCTAGCAACTTAGCTATACGCTTTCCTTCACTTAACTCTATAAAAGGATCATTATCAGAATTTATCACTATAAATTTCTCACATTTTAGTTTTATTTTTTCCCAATTGAAATCTCTCTCAACAAAATTTTGAATCTCGTGTATACCTAAATCCTTTGCAAATGCAGCAACAAGAATTGCAGCTTTTATTTTTTCTTTTTCTCCGAAAGTTTCAAGTAATCGCAATATAGTTGTACATCCCAAACTGTGCCCAATCACTATCCATGCGCCTTTCTCATCAAATTTTTTTACGTGTTTTCTTATTTCTTTTAACCACTTTTCGAGTTTTGGGTAGTTTGTATTAGGAAAATCAGGACTCAAAACTCTAGACCCTGGATATGAAACAACAAGCTGGTAGGCTAGCCACCCACTCCAGCAACTGCAGCCATTACCCCCCCAACAATGGATAAGAAAGACATTCATTTCGGTGCCTCACCAATATTTTCTGCACTCCGCTTCCATACTGCATAGCTTGCTTTTTCCTTTTTAGCACAAGCTCAGGTAATCCTAAAAATTTTCCAATTTCACGTAAGATTCCTTTTTTCAATTCTTTTTCAGCCATTCTTTCGTTTACAGGAATGGAAAAAACTAAATCCGCAATTTTTTTATCATAAAAAGGGAAACGTGCTTCAATGCCAAACTTACAACAGATTTTCTTGGCCCAATTTATCTCACGACCTTTTAATGCTGCAAATTCTTCTCTTAACAGCTTGTCAAGTTCTTCTTCACCTTTCTCTTCTGCAAATTTATAATATCTATCATAACCAATAAAAAGTTCTTCAGATGCAAAGCCAAACAGCATTACTTTGAAATCCTGCAAAGATGCTGCTTCTGCTGCTTTATATATTGGGATTAAAATGCCTATTTTAAGAAAATCTAATTTCAACATTGCTGATGTTTTATTATAAGTTTCAATTACTTCGTTTTCACTCAAAATTATTTTATTTAATTTTAAATTGAATGTTGCCGCAACTTTTTCTGCGTATTCTAAATCTTTGCAATTTTCTGTTCCTATAGAAAAGAGAGTGATTTCGCATTCACTATTTTTCTTTGCAATGTGTGTAATTAGTGAACTATCTAATCCACCAGAAAAGGCTACTGCTACTCTATCTTCTAAGCATCTTTCAGTAGATTGTTTTATTGCATCTGCAAGTTCAAGAAGCATAACATCAACTATTCATTTGAAACTGGAAAGTGAAAATTACTTATGGACTCGGAGGGAAAAACGAGGCTTCTTATTTTCTCTTTTCAGAAACCAATTCGAACCCCCAGTCTCTGCAATTTTCGAAACTTCAATTTGAAAGTTTCTGCGAATGCAACGTCTTACCACTAGACTACGAGCCCATATCTTTTTATTTCATGTGATGGCATTTAATAGTATGCTACCAGCAGCGATATTTGATTTTGATGGGGTTATTGTTGATAGTGAAAAAATTCACTTCATTACTTTCAAAAATACTCTTGCAGAACTTGACATAGATATCCCTGAAGAACGTTGGTACAATGAGTTTATAGGGACTGGTTCAAAGAATATAATCCGCATTCTTTTCCATGAAAATAAAATCAATGAAGATATTAACAAATGGTTTGAGAAACGGCGTGCGGCATTCTTCGACTATGTTAAAAAAAATATGGTTGAGACAATTCGTGGGGTAGAAATGTTTTTAGTAGAATTAAAAGCTAGTAATATAAAAACTGCTGTTGCAACTGGAAGCGGGCGCACTTTAATATTATTTGTACTAGATAAAGTAGAATTAACAAAATATTTTGATGTGTTTGTAACAGCAGATGATGTTGTAAATAAAAAACCACATCCAGATATTTTTCTAAAAGCAGTAGCATTGCTTGGCGCAGATCCTAAGCAATGCATAGCGTTCGAGGATTCAAAAAATGGTGTGGAATCTGCAAAATCAGCTGGACTGAAGATCGTTGGCATAAAATCTCCTTCATTGCCAGAAAAATACTGCGACCTTGTAATAAAAGATTTTCGCGATTTTACTCTTGACAAAATGCTTAGCTTATTCTGAACTAGAAGTTTCCTTTCTTATTTGGCAACTCAGCAGCTACTCTTGCCTTCATTACTTTCGTTCAGTCTGGGACGGTGTCCTCATTGTTGCCAGTGTTATTTATCACTGGGAATTAATAAAAGAGTGTCTTGGTATAATTGAAGGGATAGTAAAAAATATAGAAAGCATTATCGCATCTAAATCTTGATATTCCTTACAATAACTCCAGTTTCTTTTAATAATTTTAATGGTGTTTCTGCTAGTGGGTATTCTGCATTATAAACAACTTCACTAATGCCAGCGTTTAGGATCATTTTTGTGCAAAGTAGACATGGTGAAAAGGTGCTGTAAATAGTAGCACCTTTTATTGAAATACCATGATAAGCTGCTTGAACAATTGCATTCTCCTCAGCATGCGAACAGTAACATTCTTCTAAATTTCTACCGCTATCACTAAATGAGTTGCATCTTGGGCACCCACCATCACTGCAATTCTTAATCCCACGCGGCGTTCCATTATACCCAGTAGAAATTATTCTTTTGTCTTTCACAATTACTGCTGCTACTTTTCTTTTTACGCAGTTGCTTCGCGATGCAACAACTTCTGCAATATTCATGAAATAGTCGTCCCAGGAAGGACGAACGATTTTAAACTCATCAGATAATTCAGATAATGTTTTATCAAGACTATCATAAAGTTGTTGGAGATCACCATCATTAATAATTACTTTATCTGCCATTTTTGCAGTCTCCTCAAGATTTTGTTGTATTGGACTAGATTTACGCTCTAGATTTTCTAAATGCAAAAATGCTTCTATTGTCTTAGGATCGTTCTCTCTTCTGCGTTCACACATACGCTGAAAACGTATTTCCGGTGATGCAGTTATATAAAGCAAGAAAAAGTTACGCTGTTTTTTCAATTCATCAACTTCACCAGGATTGCGGATTGAATCAATAACATAATTTCTATCTTTTCTGATAGTGGCTATTGCTTTTTTTGCAAGAATGCCAGGACCAAACTCATTGCGTAAAGCATTTGCTTTTACAATTAGATTCTCACGTGTTATTTCTTTGCCATCATGCGCAAGTTCTTCGCGTATAACATCTGAAAGTGAAGCAACGGCAAAACCTTTTTTCTGTAAGTATTCGGCTACAGTACCTTTACCTGAGCAGTTTTCACCTGTTAAACCAATAAGAATAGACATAACGTTAATATAAAAGAGAAAAAATAATAAATTGAGCTATCTAATATTCCCTATTACTCAAAAATACTTTTTCAACTTTAACTTTATTTCGTTAAGTATTGCTTTTTCATCATCATTTAATAGTTCGATACGTTTCTCCCATAATTTTAGTTCATTTTGATTTATATGAGTGTAAAGAATCTCATCCTCAGAGATATTTTTACCAAAATAAATATCCTCACAAGAAACTGCAACCTGCATACCTGCTGTTGCTTCTTTGATTTGCTCTTTATCCTTTTGAATTCCTTTTAGTTCGCCAATAATCACACCTTCATTATTCATCAACTTACTATCGCATTTTAATTTTCCTGTTATAACCTCAACACCAAATATAGCTGGTTTTGAAACCCTAAAACAACAGCCGTACAATATCTTTATCTTTGCAGGCCATGGAAACTTTTCAGCAGCCTCTTTTTTTTCTTTGTTTTTTTCTTCATTAATCCATGAATTGTACTCATCAATTAAACGATAGATAACGTCGCTCCATATTATAGGCACTCCTGTTTTTTCAGATTCTTCCTTTGCATCATCCAAAATTTGCACGTTAAAACCCATCACTACGCCATTGTATTTGTTTTTATTCCTAACAGCAGATGCCTCAAGAACCTCGCGTTTTGTTATTGGTCCGATTTGTATATCTTTTATTGAAATATTTGCATCATTTAATAGATCAACGATTGCCTCAGAAGAGCCAAGGGAATCAGTACGCACAACAATACCGAGATCTTCTTTTTCAAAGATTATTTTTTTGAAATGTTCTTCTAGTTCATTTTTGTCTTTATCTAGATTTTCAACAACCTTTATTGGAGAACCAGGCAATGCTCTGTCAAGATTTGGCGCAAATATTTTTACTCCTGCTGCGGCAGTAACCTCATCTACGTACATATATCTTTCATTTGGGTTATCCGAAGAGGCGTTTGGTTCAATAAGACCGCGGATTTTTGTTGTGTTTGCACCATTGTTTGTTAAGAATAGTATTGTGTCGCCTTTTCTCAAAATACCATCGTAAAGTATAACATCAATTGTTGTTCCAAGACCTTTTTCATCTTTTACTTCGATTATGCTTCCTTTACCAGCACCTTGCACTTCTGCTTGTAAACTTTCTTCTAAGAATTTCTGGCTTAGACCTGCAATAAGTAGTAGTAATTCACTAATGCCTTCTGAAGTTTTTCCACTAACTGGTATTATTGCGATCTGTTTTTTGAAGTCAGTTATTCTGTCAAAACGCTCGCTATCAAAACCATATTCTGAAATTTTTCCTATTATACCGTATATCTTCGTATCCAAACGCTGCTGAACGTGTGTTGGTTGTTTTTTGAATGTCTCTACAAATGACTCTACTTTGTATGTTTTCCAGCCATCAATTGCATCAATCTTATTTACAGCAACAACAAATGGGGTTTTATATTTTTTGAGTATTTTTATGCTCTCTATCGTTTGTGGTTGGAAACCACTGTTAATATCAACAACCAGGACTGCAAGATCTGCTATGCTTCCTCCACGTTCACGTAAATTAGTAAATGCCTCATGACCAGGAGTATCGATAAAAAGTAGGCCAGGAATATAAAGCTCAAATTTCATTTTTTCAGAAAGAGTTTTTGCTAATTCATCAATTGTTTCCTTAGGGATGTAACTTGCACCTATCATCTGTGTTATGCCACCTGCTTCTCGTTTAGCAATAGTTGTGCCTCTTATTGAATCAGCAATTGTAGTTTTTCCATGATCAACATGGCCGAGAAGCACAAGAATTGGCGAGCGTATTGACATAAGAAACACCAAAACAACCTATAGAATATAGTAGAGAATATGCGATGTAGGTTTATTAATGTTTTATAAATATTTATTGTGTATAAAGTTATTAATATTTATAAAAAAAGAAATAATTGAGCTGAGATGAAATGCAAGTCCACATACAGGCAGGAATGAATAGTGGCCGTTTTGAAGAAATGCGAGCTAGATCATTACGTCTTTCTGATGTTTCACCTATTAAAAGAAAGGCCATAAAACATAAGTTGCGTGTTATTACTGCAGATTTAGGTGATCCTTGTGTATTCGGTTTCAAACCACCAGCTAGAGTACTGCACTATCTGCACAAAGTAATTGAAACCCCACTAATGTATACACAATCAATAGGGTATGAACCATTAATTGAGGAGCTTAGCTATGGTGGTGTTTATCTAGAAACCACAGGAAATGCTGAGCAAGTCAAAACGCGTTATAAGTTAAATATTGGAGAAAATGCTATAATATATACTAGTCCCGGCTCAAGTGGCGTAGTTAGGGCATACTTGTCTATCATAGGTGGTGGAAAGAAAGAACAGCTTGTTGTTTTTGTTCCTGATTGGATATACCCTTTATTCCTTGCAGAAGCAGCTAATGTTGAAGCAGTTATTGTGCCAGTGCCACTCAAGCAAAAGAGTGGGTGTGTTGACAGTTGTGCATTAGAAAAAATAGTCACTGAAACAATAAAGAACTATGGAAACGGACCTAGGATTAGATATGCAATTACACTAACAACTATAGGTAATCCGCTTGGTTCTGCGATGACAGCTAACATATTCGATGATATAACAGAGATAATGAGAATGGCTAAAACAAAATTTTCGGTTACCATCCATCGTATAACCGATCCTACATACGAACCATTTAGAAGAGATAAAAAGTCTGGTTTTGACCCAATAGAAAGAATATTAACAAAAGGAAGCCACGGAATCGAGCTAGTTACTGGAACATTCTCAAAACGAGACTGCCTTCCTGGTTGTCGTGTTGGTTATGGGGTTGTTCTTGCACCAGATAGCAAGGAATTTCTTGTAAAAATCGCATCAGATATAGATGCATATATGGCAATTACCTTGGGTACTGTTAATGTGCAGTCTCAAATGGCTCTAGCCTTGTGGTTAAAAGATATAAGAACTTCTGCTGCTGCGTATAAAGAAGAGCAAGAAAGGATAAATGAACTACGAAAACAGGTACATGAAAGAGTTTTATATTTTGCGTCATCAATAGTAGGAATGGAAAATGTAGAACTTCACCCATTGTACTTTACAGATGGTTCTTCTCTTGACCCAAACAAACTTAATAGCTTCTATGTTTTGTGGCGTTTTATAATGGAAAAAAAGGATTTATCTCAAGCAGCAATATTTGCTCAGAAAACATTTGATAAGGCACAAAACGAGATAAACTGTAGTGGAACGCAGATAACACCTGTTGTATTTATGAATGATGCTGATATGTTTTTAGAAACAACTGTTAGAGATAATACGCAACAGTTCATAAGAGCAGTTGCTTTGACAGACAGAGAAACAACTGATAAAATATTAGAACTGATAGGTAATTTTAAACGTTGATGTAAATATTGATTAAGCAGACTTGAATTGAACCTCTAGTTGTTTTAATCTATGCGCACACTGCAGATCTACTTTGCATTTTTTTAAGTGCTTTTTCATTGAATCTATTTTTTTAGAGAGTTTTTGTTTTTTTGTTAGAAATTTTGGTTTCTTGGTCTTTTTTGGTTTTTTTCTCATATGTCCCCACCTAAGTGTATTATTCTTCTATTTTTTTAAATCTGCCGATATAATACACCAATCAGTAGTTCCGAACTTCTTTTGACACATTAAAGATCAACCTTAGCAGAACCTCTTTTAAGAAATTAAATTGGTTAAATTATGGTAACTTCGATCTTGCGTTCCATGCAAGACTCAGGATACAAGACACAAGACCAGTGAGAAAAAGAATCAGTTTTTATTTACTTTCGGAAGTACTAGTACTATAAAATAAATAATAAACAAAAAATGATCAACGTATCGCTTCTCGAACCTATATATTTATAATGAATTATCGGACACTATAGTAAGTGCTGTTGTTGCACAATTCACGAACTAAATAAATAAATTGTTCTTACTTGCTTGTTTTCTTATATGCAGTCCTATTTTTTAAAGAGTTATGTGACAAACGAATAACTAGTTGATTATATGGATACAGAATTCATAGAATTTTTGGCTAAGAGTGGTGCTATAAAGTTTGGTGAGTTTACGCTTAAGAGTGGAAGACAAAGTCCATATTTCATATCCACGGATCTATTATGCGATGGCGCGGCAACATACTCATTTGGAAAATATTTTGCTAGAAAGATAAATGAAGTTTATGGCAGTAATATTGATGCAATATATGGGCCTGCATATAAAGGAATACCACTTGCCGTTGCTGTCTCTATTGCATTGCACAAAGAATTTGGAGTGAATAAACCTTGGATTTTTGATAGAAAAGAAAAGAAAATACATGGAGATGCAGGTACATTTATCGGTGCTACTCTTGACCGCGAGGCAAAGGTAGTAATTGTCGATGATGTTTTTACAACTGGTGAAACTAAGATTGAAGCAATCAAAAAAATCGAGAAAGGAATTGGTGCAGAAGTTGTTGGCGTAGTTATTGCTGTTGACAGAATGGAACATGGGATCCGATTAAATGCAATTGAGGAATTCACTGATAAGACAGGAATAGCCGTTCATGCTGTTACGAAGGTAAAAGATGTATTTGACTATCTTAAGAATCGAAATATCGATGGAACAGTTTATGTAAATGAAAAATTATACGAGCAATTTTTTGAATATCGTAAAAAATACTGTGTTTGAAGAATATGGATTATACTATACTTGGCTCTGAAGTCAGTGAAGAGTTATTGAAAAAATGCGAAGAGAATTTTCATAGTGCAGTATATATCAGAAAAGGAAAAACCAATAAAACATGTGATGACGCTGCATTACTTCTTGCAAATGAGAAATTTGCTTTAATTGGTATTTTTGATGGTGTTGGTAGCGAGCCTTTTGCACAATATGCAAGCGAAACAGTGCTTCGTACGGTAAAATTTTTTGTTACACAGAATTTTGGAAAGATTGATAATGAAATATTGTTAGAGCGTGCCATAGAAGAGGCTAATTTCGTGATAAATAAAGGTGCGACTACTTCTTCTGTTGCATTAGTTTTAAGAGATGGGAGATATTTCTTCGCAAATGTTGGGGATTCTCATATCTATTATGTAAGCGTACAAGGAAAAGTTACAAGAATAACAAAAGATGAAAAAGAGGCTAATGGTAGTAGTTTCATTACATATATAAATAGTAGGTATATTGTAAACAATTCACTCGGTGGTTTAATAAAAAATATCAATACTGGAAAGGGAAAACTGAAAACTAGTGATTATTTACTAATAGCAAGTGATGGTATTCTCGATAATTTATTTATAACTGTTGATGGTGGAGTAATAATTGACAGTAGCGGATCAACAGATTTAGAAGAAATTATTATCGGAAAGGAAAAAGCAGATGAGATTGTTAAGACAATTACAAACAAAGTAAAAGAACGTATGGAATCAAATGAGAAGTTAGAAGAAGGAAAAATACTTATTCCAAAAGAAGATGATATAAGCATTGTGGTTTTAAAATTCTAGTTATCAAAAATAGTTTCTATTGCCGAAGTAGCTCAGTGGCTATGAGTGCTCGAATTCATGGCAAAACTCATAGGTAGCCAATCCAATGAGTGTTGAGGTCTAAAAAACCAATGATATCTATTGGCACTGAGCCATCGAGAGGTCGCGGGTTCGAAACAGTTTCCTGTTTTTAGTTTTAAGTAACGTTTTTGCAATACAGGAAACTGCGATTCCCCCGCCTTCGGCATTTTATGAAATAAAACGTTGTGATTTGAACGACAGTTCAAATAGATCGGCATTTTATATTATTTCTATTTCATCTCCGCCTAGATGATAAAGTCCTTTTCCTTCTTTTCTCTTTACGATATTATTTACCTCTCCGACAAAAAGTATATGATCTCCAAGTTCGTATTCTGCAACCAGCTCACATTCAATAGATGTATTACATTCTTTTATCAGCGGTAAACTAAGTTTTCCAATTTCAACAGTTAGGGTAGCATCTTTAAATTTATTTTTTTCTCTTCCACTAGCTCTCCCACATACGATAATTGCATTTTTTAGTTCAGCACCTGGAATGTTTATTGCAAATTGCTTGCTTGCATGTATCAGTTCATACGAATATCTTTTTTTTGCAATGCATACGCCAAACATCGGTGGCTCTGAAGAAATCGGAAAACACCATGTAGCAGACATAACATTACTTTTTTTCTGGTATTTGCTTGTAATTAATACTATGCGCATTGGATAAAGCAAACGATAGAGTTTTTCAGTTCCGATTTTAATCACCTAAAAAACCATGGCAGTATATTTACTAAGAACGCTACTGCAGTAATCACCATTAACAGATTAACAATATTTTTGTTTTTTATGTTAGCTTCTAATACACGGTAGCCGTCAAAAAATGGCATTGGAAGAAGATTGACACTACCAAGTGCAAAGTTTAGTGAAAATACAAGGCCTAATGTTGTATAAACAAAATTCATCCACCACTGTTCGAATACAAGAAGTGGAAATTTTCCTGAGAGATACCATGGTTTGGCAAAATAGATAAACGCAATAAAAAGTATGAAAAAGAGTATTGCAGTAATAAAATTTGCAGTTGAGCCTGCAACTAATACGGCTGTCTGCGGCTCACGTGCTGTTTTTTTAAGCATTTCTTCATCTGGCTCTACAAATGCACCAACAGGTATTACACCAAAAAATGCTATCCCCGAAGAAAGAATAGGAATCCGCGCAATACGCGCAAGTATTGCATGCGCACCTTCATGAACAACAAGAATAACTAATAAAGCAATTACTCCTTCAAAAAATGGGAGGTTTATCCCTGGTAAAAGCGGTGCAACTCCTGGGCTGACTGTGCTCATCTTAGTTGTTCCTAAAAATAAACTATTTTGTAGTGCAACAAGGATGACTAAACCATATAAAACAACGCTTGAGAATAGAACTATAAACATTCCGCCACCATACAAAAGCAAAAGCGGCAAAATCGGAAAACTATCATTATTAGTGCTGACCGATTTCTTAAGCGGTTTTTCATCTACATTAATACCTACTGCTGATGCAAGAAATGGAATAACGAATGGAGCAACAACGAACATTATAATGCTAAGTGCGATAAAACCACTAATTGCTGCTTTTAACGATGGCATTTTTTTGAAAAGAATGAATGAGAATGCACCGTATGCAATAACTGCCCCTACTTCTATGAAGAAATTCCAAAAATTTTTATAAACCGCTAAGTATTGAATAAGTTTAAGACCGCACTTGCTCTTGAATAGAATAATACCATATCCTCCATGAAATTTATATCTCCGTATTAGTAACTCTCCTACCAGAAACATTCCGACCATACCTAAAGCAAATTTTACTACTCCTGAAAATGGTAGAAGTAATATACCATATAAAATAGCAAATGCGGCAAATACTATAAGTAATAGATCTCTTTGCTTTTGATTCATAGTAAACAACTTGTGATTATAAGTTATTAAATATTTCTTTAATAAGATAATTTATCAAGAGAGCTGATTAGCCAGAGTAAGGTGGATTTTTATGTCAAAAAGAACAACTAATCGCCCAAAGAGAGAGTATGGGGTAGAAATGAATTGTGATATCTGTGGTAAAAATAATGCAACCGCAATTGCTATGGTTGAAAGTGCGCAAGTGGCAGTTTGCAAAACATGCACGAAATTTGGGAAAGTTTTGCACCGCATAGAAGATGTTTCTGAATCTGAAATTGGCGAAATTACTTCTATTACGCATGCTGCTGAGGAAGAGATTATCGAGAATTATTCAGTAGTAATCAGAAAAAAGCGTGAGGAACTTAGATTACCGCTTGCAGTAGTTGCAGAACGCATTGGAGAAAAAGAAAGCTTCCTAGAAAAAGTTGAGAGGGGTTCTCTTTTACCAGCACTTCCTGTTGCAAAGAAACTTGAAAAGGAACTAGGTATAAAACTTATTGAAAAAGTACAAGGAGGGATAGTAGTTGGCGGAGTAAAGAAAACACCTTTCTCAGAACCTTCTCTAGCAGATATTTTGGAAGCAAGCAAAAAAACTAAGAAATAATATTCTGGTTATAGCATGGGGGTTGACTTAGGAAATCTTGCAATACGACATCCTATCACGTTAGAATCATTATCTGGAAGTATAATTGCAATAGATGCATTTAATATGTTCTATCAATTTCTTGCATCAATCCGCCAAGAAGATGGAACACTATTAATGGATTCTAAAGGAAGAATTACCGCACATCTATCTGGTCTTTTTTACCGAACAGCAAGAACTATTGAAAATGGGATAAAGCCAATATTTGTTTTTGATGGAAAGGCACCTCCATTTAAATACAAAACTTCTGAACAAAGAGCAGCTATAAAAAAGGATGCAGAAGAGAAATGGAAAAAGGCATTAGCAGAAGAACGATTGAAAGACGCAAGGATGTTCGCACAAGCAACAAGTAAGCTCACTGAAGAAATGGTTCAAGAGAGTAAAAAACTTTTAGAAGCAATGGGTATGCCTTATTTTGATGCTCCGAGTGAGGGTGAGGCGCAGGCAGCAGCATTTGTCAAATCTGGCAGTGCACATGCATCAGCATCTCAAGATTATGACGCCCTTCTTTTCGGTTCACCTGTTTTAGTTCGCAATATTTCAATAACAGGAAAGAGAAAGGTTCCAAAACAGGACCGCTATGTGTTGGTTGAACCAGAAAAGATAAAGTTGGAAGAGGTTCTTTCTTCTTTAGGCATTGATCAAAAAAAGCTAGTTATGATTGGTTTATTAGTAGGCACTGATTATAATGAAGGTATTAAGGGAGTTGGCCCTAAAACTGCATTGAAAATTGTCAAACAAGTTGCTAGCCTGGATGACCTACGTAGTTATATAAAAAGCAAATATAATTATGAATTTGAAAATTATATAACTGATGTTTTTTCATTTTTCTTAGAACCACCATGCAAACAGACAAAGGTAGATTTTGAATGGAAAATACCTAATAGTGAATATATAATGAAAAATCTTTGTGACGAACATGATTTTTCATTAGAAAGAGTAGAAAAAACAATTGAGAACATGATCAATGCATTAAAAGAAAAAGGTGCGCAGAAAAAATTAGATAGCTGGTTTGATTAATGTTAAAAAAAGTAGCGTGTTAAGATTTTTTTATAATGCCTAGTTTAGATAATAACTTCACAATCTCTGCACTTCCACGTGCATATATCGGTGCTTTTTTTCCAGTAATTTTTGCATTCTTACTTTTCAGTTGCCTCAGCAGTTCTTTTGGATTTTCAAGGTCAAAATCTTTTAGGTTAACATAAGTACTGCCAAATTCGAAGAGAAAATGTGAATCACTACCAGCACCTTTTGGTTTTTGGTATTTCTCTGCTAATGCTGCTGCTTCTTCATTTACTTTGTTTAGCATAGTACGTGCATTGAACGCCTCGATTATATCTACTTTTTTGGCAAGCGATATCATTTCTTTTCCAATTCCAGAGCGCGTGGTATCAAATGGATGTGGGAGATAAACTAACCCTCCTTGCTCTTTGATTTTATCTACAATTTCTTCAAAAGGCAATCCTCTATTTATTTTTTCAGTGAGATAAAGTCCTATGACATCAAAATTTTCTGCAGTATGAACTTCCTCTCCTAATACAAAATCAAAATTTAATTTAGAGAATTCACCTGCTGCATCTACTGTGTTGTGATCAGTTATTATTGGAATTATCCCAAGTGAGCGTGCTTTTCTTACTAATTGTGCTGGCTCGATCAATGCATCTATTGAATATTTTGTATGAACATGAAGGTCAAGTTTCATTTTATCGCTATTCTAAAGGTTTCTGCAAGTTGGTTTGCCAGATCACTTGCACAGTAATTATAGCAATATTTTTTCTTTAGCATTTCCCCTGCAAGACCATTTATATACGCAGCAGCAATTGCTGATTTGAACGCATCATTCTTACAAAAAAGTGCTGCACAGAAACCAGCAAGAACATCACCTGTTCCACCTTTTGTCATTCCTTGATTATGGACTTTGTTTATTATAGTACGCTTGCCAGTAGAGACTATATCTCCTTTTGCATCTTTTTTTAATATTACAATTCCGTAGCTATTTGCCATTTTTTCAACATTCTTTTTTGTGCCTTCGCATCCGAAAAGAGAATTAAATTCGCGTTCGTGTGGTGTAAGAATAGTGGTAGCTTCTGATTTAGGTTTTAACTTACATAATTTATCTTTTATCAATTTAAATCCATCACCGTCAATTACCAAACGATTTGCATTCTTAATCACATAATCTACATCAAATATTGCATTAGCAAGCCCTATACCAAATAAAACACAGTCACATTCACTTACGCGATTTAAATCATAAACAATCATTGCTTCTGGAATTGTTTTTACTGCATTTATGAGGTAAGGATCACTATCTCCTGGATAAAAATAAAGTAAATCAATGAAACGTTTTGCTGCAAGAATCGAAAAAATGGGTGCGCCATGATAGTGCTTACTTCCCCCAATTATTAACAATTTTCCATTCTGCCCTTTATAAGACCACTTTGGAGGAAGATACAGCGAATGTAGAATTTTTTGAATATTCATAAAAACTTTTCATCTCTCCTTTATTCTAATTTTTTCATTCAGTTTTTCTGCTTCTTCGAGCGCAGCATCATCTGGTTTCTTGCCAGATTTTTCGTAAGCAAACGCAATAGATGAAGAAGCATTTATTCGATGGATATATGGATTTGCGTTTATTGCATTCATTGTCATTTTAAGATCCCCGCCTTGGGAACCTATACCTGGGATTATGAATGGCACCTCACCTTGCGTTATCTTAACTATTCTTTTTATTGGATTGGAATTTTGCAATTTTGTGCTTGAAGCACTTGTAGCACCTACTACTAATCCGCATTTCCATTCAACTGCCTTTTGCGCTACAATCTCATATAAATACTTTCTGCCAACTTTTAACTCTTGGAAGTCATTTGCACCTTCATTGCTCGTACGACACAGCATATAAACAAGCTTTCCTTCGCGCAAAAATGGTTTTACTGAATCTGAACCCATATATGGAGAGACCGTACACGCATCTGCTTGCCAAAAATCATAGATCTCACGTGAGTATGCACCACTACTTTTTCCAATATCTCCTCGTTTTCCATCCAGGATTATGAACGTTTTGTTTTTGTAACGTTGAATAATGTTACCTAATGCGCTTAGACCTTCAAAACCATATTGGGCGAAATATGCATAGTTTGGCTTTATTGCTGAGATTGCATTTTGTTCTAGCAACGCATCTGTAAGTTCAAAATAGTAGTTCAATATTTTTTCTTCTAGCGAGCCATCTGCTTTTATTTTTTCGATTATTGGGTCTATACCAAAACAAAGGATTGTTTTATTTTGTTCTGCGTAACGAGTTAGTGTTTCAAGCATGATTGTTATTCGCAGATAAAATTAAAAAACAGGACTAATTTTCACAATGACGCGCTTATTTTTAGTATGTAATAACTTGCCGTAATCCTCTAATATTCTCAAAATGTTTTTCATTTCTTGTGATAATCGTATCTATATCATTAGTTAAGCACGCTCCAGCAATAAGATAATCTGGCTCATCCAAAGTAGCACCGATTTTTCTCATATCTGCATAAACCATGGCCGCCTTCTTAGCCACTTCTTGGTCTATCTCAAGTACGTCAAGATTAGAGATAAGAACATTCAGTGCCAGAATGTGTTTCTCTTTATTCTTAGGAAGAAGCAGTATGCCTCTTAGATATTCATAAATGTTTATCGTAGTTGTATATAACACGGCTTCACGCCGTATTTTATCAACTGTTACGATTGCTTTCTCATTTCCTTTGAGTATATCTATGAGGACTGTAGTGTCAAGAAGCACCTTCATATCGTCTCTCTCCATTTACCTTTTCTTGTAGTCAACGCTTCTTTTTCAATGATATTAAAATCTTCCATGCTACTGCTTAACAAACCATAGCATTTGCTTATGTCCTTTTCTATTATAAGGCTCTTTATTATCTCTGAAAAACTCTCATCTTTCCGTTTTAGCCCTTTAAGCATTCTGTAAACTTCTTCATTTATAGAGATGTTTATACTGCCCATATACATACATGTATTGGTATCATTTTAAAAAGATTGCTTTTAATCTACTCTCCAATAATCTTTACTAAGACACGTTTATTACGTTGTCCATCAAACTCGTAGTAAAAAATTTCCTCCCATTGACCTAGGTCAAGCTTACCATTTGTGATTGGCATTACTACCTGATGACCTATTAATTGCCGCCAGATATGCGATGCTGCATTATCCTCACCACTATCGTTATGTTTGTAATCAGCGTGATAAGGTACAAGCTGTTCAAGCACTCGTTTGAAATCTTCGTGCAATCCATACTCATTATCATTAACAATTATTGCAGCAGTAATATGCATTGGGTTGATTAGGACAATACCATCTTTGATTTCTGAATCTGCAATTACCTGGTCTATTTCATTGGTAATTCTCACAAACTCTATTCGATTTTTCGTATTAAATGTTAAATATCTCGTATATGTTTTCATAGATCGTTTAGGTTATATTATATATTTAAAATTATCATCTGTAACTATCTCAGAAGTTTTATCTTAGAGTCATTAGCTGCGTTTTCATAGAGTTTTACCTAGTATGTTTCCAAAATAGTATCATATTTTTACAGAAGTAAATATACGCTGCGTCATAAAATGTCAAATATGTTCTTTTCCATTACTCTTTTGAAGAACGCTGATGCATCATAAACTCTTATCTGGTTTCCCTCATCTTTCTTATCTCTGCCACTATATTTTTCATACCAGTCTTTTTGACAGTCTTGCTTGCTTTTTCCAGTTCATTTGTTATTCTTTCTCTATAGTAATCAACTAATGTTTTTGCCTTTTTTTTCTCCTTTGCCTCTGCAAATATACGTACATAATTTTCCGTTCCTGATGGCCTAACTATAACCCAAGAATCTTCAAAGTTAATTCTTATGCCATCAATGTCAATAAAGTTAAATTTATTTTTTATTGCAAATGAGTAAATACCAGCGATTATTTTTTTCTTCTGCTCATCATTACACTCAATTTTAGTTTTTTCATTGTGATAATATGGAATCTGCTTCAACCATTCGTTCAGTGTTTTTTCACATAATGCTTCAACTATTTTTGCAGCCGTTAAGAAACCGTCTTTTGCCAGCGAAAATTTAGGCCAAATCACACCACCAACTTCTTCACCACCTATTACTGCGTTTGTTTCAAGCAGTCCTTCACACAAGTATGGCGCACCTATTTTTGTATAATGGGTTTTACAGCCAAATTTTTTTGCGATTTCCTCTACTCCTACACTTGTTGCTACTGTTGTCACAACCATTCCTTTTGTTTTTTGCAATTTTAACAGTACTGACAATGCAAAAACTTGATCGCCAATAACATAGCAACCTTTTTCATCTACAAAAATAACCCGATCGCCATCTCCATCCCAAGCGATCCCACAGTCTGCGTTTTCTTTTTTTACCAGCGCAATGAGTTTATTTACATTTGCTTTGGTTGGTTCGCTTGGTCTGCCTGGAAAATGTCCATCGATTTTTTCATTTAATGTAATAACTTCGCAACCTAATTCACGAAATAGTTTTGGTGCAATTAATGCAGGGGTATTATTTGCGCAATCAAGAATTATTTTTAGCTTTCTTGTTTTTATTTTATTAATGTTAATCTGTTTTTTTATTGCTTCGATGTGCTCGACAGTTGCAGTACAATATTCTATTTTATTTTTTACTTTATTCCATGGCACCACTTCTATTTTGTCAATTATTTTTTCTATCTCTTCACCGCGTTCGCTTGATACTGCAATTCCTCTTCCATCAACAACTTTAATTGCGTTCCATTCTGGCGGATTATGAGATGCAGTGATTATTATCGCTCCATCTGCGTGTAGTTGTTTTATTATGAATTCTGCAGTTGGAGAACTCACAAGACCAATATTAATTACTGTACAACCAACACTTTGCAAACCTGAAATCACAGAATAAGAAAGTGCCTCACCTGTTAGTCTAGCATCTCTGCCAACAATAATTTTTCCTCTATTTAAAAAAATACCAATTGCTTGAGCTAGCTTCAATGCCAGCTCAGGGTTCAAGAAATCGAACCTGCCACGAATACCATTTGTACCAAAATATTTTGACATACTTTTCATTATGCGACCGCCGGGATTCGGACCCGGGCCACCAGATTTCTGCAACAGCGTTTAGCTTTAGAGACAAATCCAAAACTAGTTGGCAATCTGAGATCATACCATTATCAGCTTTGCTGATAAATTTTGAAATCAATCAGATTTCAAAGCGTTTTCCGCCACGAATTGTGGCACTAGACTACGGTCGCAACAATAACAATAAATGTTATCACAATAAATTTTTAAGCAATGGCGCTATACTAACTTTCGTAACTGGCGTTATTATAGCATCACTAGTAAATAGCTCATCGCACATTGTTTGTAGTTTTGACAATGATTCTTTTAAGAAAAGCCCGTGAGTAGCTGCGCATAAAACCTTCTTTGCACCATTCTTCTTTACATTCTCAACAGCCTTTATCATCGTTCCACCACTAGAAATGATATCATCAATTACTAGAACGTTTTTACAATTGAAATCAATAGTGTTTTCGAGTTTTTCTATTTTTCTGTACACTTCATCTCCTTCAGCATAATCCCCACGTATCTTTTTCATATAGCCACCTTCAAATCCTTTAGTCATATACGCTGCGCCAACATCAGGTGAAATTACCAGAAAATCTCCATCGAATTTGGATTTTGCATATTCAATAAGCGACTTTGATAGTGAAATATTCTTGATCTTTAAACCGCCATACTTAAATTCACCTTCTTTTTTTAGAAAGTGGCAATCAAACGTTATTAATTTTTTTACACCAGAATGTGCAAGCAAAGCGCATATTGTCTCAGCACTTAATGCTTCACCATCCAGCCATATTTTATCCTGTCTTGCATATGGTAGATATGGAGAGACCAATGTTACTATTGCTTTAGCTTTTTTTAGCACGCTTATTATTAGTACTAACTGAATAATTGCTCGGTCTTGGTCTGGATAAAGTCGATGAAACAACACTACCTCGTTTCCTTCACATTCTTTAATCTGTTGAATTCGTACATAATTCTCTCCATCAGGAAATTGTTTTATCTCTATATTTGGTTTGAGTAGATCTGAAAAATTTGGAGAAACAATTCGCATAGTTCAATAGCTCCACCACTGTTAATAAGTGAACTACCTATGGACAAATCCATAGGCTTCGTGGCTGCCCTTCATTTCTGAAGTGTCACTGCCAACCAGCTGTTCACGGAGCGTAATATCTGTAGAGAACTTATGCTCTACAAACACACCAAGATACTTCTGGGCTATGTTAATGCTACCAATTCTATCAGCATTGTTTTTATACCCACAGTTTTGACAGGAAAACAAGATGCCCCTTCTGTTTTTTCTTTCTGTGTGGTTGCATCTTGGACACCTTTGACTTGTGTGTAAAGGATCAACGGTTACCACTGGAA
>JBGFRY010000020.1:0-4526 GCA_041694845.1 Microcaldota archaeon | reverse complement strand
GAGTAAAACTATCTTTGCAAGGTCAGACACTAAAATTTTATCTTTCTTTCTTGTTTCACGTTTGCATACAGGATCTTCTGTGCTTTTTTCATTTTGACCGCCATTTAATATAAAAAACGTAAAATTCGAAAATTTTTGGTTCACGTCGATAATGAGTGTGATTTTATGACGCTATTTTATTTTGGCGCAAAGCTGGAAATATAATAAAGAAGCGATTGAATGGGGTCGCCCGGATTTTCAGTTTCCATGTGTTTTCTCTTTTTGAACCGGGATAACCAGCTCCCAAAGCTGGCAGCATATTACCCAACAGTAATGTGTCTCCAGGTTAGATCACGACCCCGTTAAGTTTATTTACTATTTACGAATGTAATTAAAAATTAAGCTTATTTTTGCTCAGTTGCAGCTGCTTCAGTAGTCTTCATTAAATCTTCCTCAGAAAAGAATTCATACTTTGCCTTATAATATTTTTCATTAAATAGCTTTGGGCTTTCAAATTCCTTTGTACTTTCGAATAAATGTGTAAAACCAGAATAAAAACCATACCATCCTGCAGGAACAATGATAACACTTAGTACGCTTATGTATAAATCAGAAACTTCTAAAACTAATAGAAGTACTTCAATAGAAAGCAGAACAAAACCTATAGCAACGCGTAGCAATCCATCTTTTTTTGTTTTTTCTATTCTATCATTGAAATATTCTACTTCTCCTTTAAAATAATCCTTAAGTCTTTTCTTTATTATATTTTCTACCTTGGTATTGCGCTTTGCCGTAGGCAGAGTGAACTTCAGTTCAAAATCACCTTTTTTATTTTCATAGTAGCGCTTTTTTACTTCTTTTAAAAAATCATCTGACAAAATACGAGATGAATAAGAAGAGTAATCAAAATCAGAGAAAATGTCATTATAACTGTCCAAGGCAATTTGTACTGATTTCATTATAGGTACTAAAGTCGGATGTGTTTCTTCAATTGTTTCTTCTAGTTTTTTTACTTCTTCTTTTTTCTCTTCAGTTTTTTCTTGCATAAGTAAAATTAGAAACAAAAGAATTAAAGTTTGTTCTGTATAATACAAAAAGCCTCGGAAGAGATCTGTTCAATTTTCTTTCTTTTGTGCAGCTAGCTTTGAACTCTTAACATCCGGTTTACGAAACCGGCGCTCTACCAATCAGAAGATCCCAGTTTCATGTTTTTGATTTCTAGTACGAAACAAGGAGCTCTAACTGAGCTACCGAGGCTAAAAACAGTAAAATTAGATATTTTGGTTTTATAAATTATACTGAATGAAGAAATATTAGACTTTCAAATATTTGGCTAGCCATTGTGAGCAATTCTTATTAATTCGTATCTATCTGCACTGTCAGCTACCTGTTCGTGAACAATATTCTCTCCTTCTCGACGAGATATTGTAACGCCTCCTTTTACAAGGTTACCTTCCTCATTAACGCAAGCTTTGCTTTGGTACAAACCAGCATCTGCTATAACACTGATATTCTCTCTTAATCGTTCTAAATCAGAATCATTACTGAATAGTAATTTTGAGATCACAGAATCTGTTATGCCAACACTAAGATTAATTCCTTTTATCGTTTTACTACCTCCTATATCAATTTCTACATCTTTAAGTCTACTTCTTAATCTACCTATGAATCTAAGTGCTCCATTTACATTACAATTACGTAGAAGTACTGCAAACTCATCCCCACCTAATCTTGCAGCATCATCTTCTGAACGTTTGTTAGCACTAGAATGCTTTCTTAAACAAAAGGCAATAGCACGCCCAACTTCTCTAAGCAATTCATCCCCAGCAGCATGACCATATCTATCATTAATTTGTTTTAAATAATCTACATCTATCATTATTAATGTAAATGGATCTGCTTTACTATTTTCTTTATATTTTTGAATTTCAAGTTCTAATTGCCTTTCAAATATTCTACGAGGGAGAAGATTTGTCAAACCATCATAACCATACTCAATACTTTGCACCATTAATCGTGCTACATTCACAGTAAAAATAATCGAATCTTTAATCGCTCTAACTCTTAAAGATTTTGGCAAATTGTCTGGTTTGCTGTCTTTTGTCATATATAGATTTGGCCCTTTTACTACCAATACTCCTATTAGTTTATCATCAAAACTTAATGGTACTACTATTTGTTGTGAGCCTGGTTTAATCTTCGTTAATATATGGTATTGGTCATGGAGATCATCAAAATCATGAGGAACCAGATTAAAATTAATACTCATGTTTCTTTCTAAATCGCAAAAAGAACCTTGTAATTTTTTTATATATTGATTATATATTGACCAGGTTGTTACTTCTGCTATATCTTGTTCGTTAGATGTATCCAATAACTGTGCAATAATTTGAAATGCCTTGTTTGGCGCATCTCTTTTTACAGTCATAAAATGTTCAATAGTTCTTCCATTTCCTTTACTATTACCTTGAGTAGTGCGCTGAATCAGATAAAGAGAAGTAGTACGTGCATCTGGAAAATGAGAAGCAACAGTAATCAAAAATTGATCAATCTTTCTTACAAGCGCAGATGTATTAGAGTAAGTAAGTATATTATAATCGCCTCGTGCTAGTGCAGATGTAAATATCGTTTCTGTGTTATTTGTAAGCCAAGCTCCCAGTGCCTCTAATCGCAATCCAAGCCACGATCCAAGGTGCCTAATTTTAGTAGGTCTGTGAGTTTCTTGGTGAATTAATTGTTTATGTCTAACATTCATAATATTCTACCGTTAACAACAATTTATAAACCTGTCGATTGCATTTTTACTTTTGATTTTTTCAAAAAACAAACGCTGGAGAGAGGATTTGAACCTCTACTCCCAGAGGAATCGGTTTTCCAGATAACCTGTTTCGAGATTCGTCAGTATACCCTTCCGACGCATTACCAGGTTATGCTACTCCAGCGAATGTAAATGAGCTGGAGGTTATGAACTAATAAGTTCATCAGACTCCAGCGAATGTAAATGAGCTGGAGGTTATGAACTAATAAGTTCATCAGACTCCAGCGAATGTAAATGAGCTGGAGGTTATGAACTAATAAGTTCATCAGACTCCAGCGAATGTAAATGAGCTGGAGGTTATGAACTAATAAGTTCATCAGACTCCACTAACTGCACTAGAGCGCAGTTTCAATATTTTTTGTTTATTTTTTATTCGTATTTGATCGATGCAAAAATGTATTTTTTACAGTTGTGAACGAAGTTCACTAATGATGCAAAAATGTATTTTTTGCAGTTGTGAACGAAGTTCACCTGAGTTAGCGGACAGCCTATATTTTTATATGTTATATAGGTCTTATATCGCTATACCCACATTTTTTGCAAAATGAACTAAGACAGTTTTTACAGCCAATTGCCCTGCAATTACTTTTCTGGCATTGTAGTAACTGATAGCCACTTTTTTTACAATTTGGACAGATTCCCATTGAAATCACTGTTTAGTAGTACTTCTGAAAGTAAATAAAAACTGATGCTTTTTCTCACTGGTCTTGTGTCTCGCGTCCTGAGTCTTACCTTGAACGCAATATTAAAGCTACCATAATTTAAATACATCTTAAGCTAAATCAACGCACCAAATATAACGAACGATGAAATAACACTTATAAGTTCTTCAACGCTTTGGAAATTACCGTTTCTCAAAACAAATCTTTCAACCTTACTAAAAAATCTTTTAATTATACCCACCTCGAATACCGCGCACGAGATAGAGGTATTCGCGCCCTTTAATAAAAACGGTTAAAGTTGTATGTAATAATTTCGTAGCGTTTAAGAGTTAGATGGTATATCTAAGATTTATTTTATAATTGAATGGAGAATTCAGCAATGAGATGCGTCCGATGCGGTGTAGAAGCGCATGAGTATGGTACAGATGGGTTAAGCTACTGTCGGAACTGCTTGTTTTATGGGATGAATCAACAATGCTGGAAGTGTCGTATGTATTTACCAACAACAGAATTGCAATTATTCAAAGGCCAATGGACCTGCCAGTATTGCATACTTGACCTACGGGATGCAGATAGACGAATCAGTGAAAGAGAAAGACTGTCAGACGAAAAAAGGAGAAAAGATGACGATAACATACTCGAGAAGGTGCGCCAGCAAGAACGATGCGAACGGTGTGGGAGAGACCTTATAACAGTATTCTGGTTGAATGGAAAAAAGCTATGTGGTACATGCTTTGATGCTTCTAGGGATGAATTGGGAGGCGTTGGTCCTGAAAGACCCCCCATGATGCCATATAAAATAAAGGAAAAAGAGGAAAGTAAAAACAGGTTCGTAGTTGCTATTGAAAATAAAATCGGAGATTTTCTAAACTTGTTTGGATTGAGTGGACGTAAAGAAAAGGAAAAAGAAAAATCAAAGAAAATGACTGCATTCAACCAAAAAGATGGAAAACCAGAAGAAAGAATAATGCCTTTTATATTTACTAGTATGAAACCAATACATGAAGAGAAATTAAAAAGCAAGAAAATCAAAAGAAAACGAGTTAATCAGAAAGTAAATAAAAACT
>JBGFRY010000006.1:0-20869 GCA_041694845.1 Microcaldota archaeon | reverse complement strand
AGCGCATCAACATTCCCAGAAAGCTTATTAACTACAGCCATTCTAGCATCTTCATAATCAGAATATCTGGCAACATATCTCAGCGCATCAACATTTCCAGAAAGCTTCTCAACTGCAGCCATTCTTAGCTTTGAATTAGTACTTTCCAGTTCTTGTGCAAGTTGTTTAAGGTTTAACTCAGAACGTGGATCTTTTTTGATTTTATCACTCTCAACATTTTTATTATCTCTATTATTAAATATCAATTTATTGCTCATGTTTCCCACCTAATTTATTATATTATAACAAATCTTTTAAAGTTATGTGTTACTATCGTTTCAATACTGTGTTGAATAACTCCTAAAAAGCTTCAGAAATTAATTTAAACTGAACAATCGCATTTTTAATTTCTCATCGTAAACTATTGCAGCGCCTTTATGAGAGAAAGTATGACGTTAGTTTATGCTGCGAGCGAGTTTGCGATAGATGAGTTATTTACTTTCGGAAGTATTAGATTGTGGAAGGAAATTATCCTACCTAAACTTAATTTTTTTGAATTCGCTAGTAGTAGAAACCTGACTTAAGCTATTGCTTATCGCTCTTTCGCACCTTCTCTTACTGCTTTGACCATTTCTTTTATCCGCTCGATGTTGCATTTTCCCTGCTCAAATGCTGTGCCAACCTGTATCGCATATGCACCTGCTTTGACAACATTACGCGCTTGATCAGGTGTTCTTATCCCACCAGCAACTATATATGGAATATTAACTACAGAAGCAACAGCCTTTATCATCTCTAACGGAACATGTCCTTCCTTTGGGTTGCTTCCAGTATCTGTGACAACAAAATGAAATCCCATAAACTGCGCAGCTAATGCAAGAGCTGCTGCACGCTGCGGCTCGTTTCGTTTTATCAATTCAACTTCGCCAACCTTGCCAACTGTTCCACCTGGTTCGACTACTAAATAAGCAACTGATATTGGTTCTATACTAATTCTTTTTATTATCGGTGCACCTTTTGCCTGTGCACCGCTTATCCAATATGGATTTTTTGAATTTAATAAACTCATAAAATAAGTTGCATCTGCATGTTTAGTTAACCAGCTTACATTTCCTGGAAACAATACAACTGGAAGGGTAACATTTTCTTTTATTATTTTAGTAACATTGTCTAATTTCTCCTGCGAACTCAATGTGCTTCCACCAATCAGAATAACATCTGCGCCTGCATCATTTGCATTTTTTGCTGTTAGAACTGCACTTTCTTCACTGTGATCATCTGGATCAATAAGTGTAAACAGTAGTGCGCCTTTCTTTTCAAGTTCGTCGTAAATATATCTCTCAATTTTGCCAACTTTATTCATGCGATTATTTCAATGCATAACTTTTTAATTAGGGTACTGTTAAGTATTTTCTTAGGAAATCATTGAGCTTTGCGCCAAAATAAATAATAAATAGTTGTGTGTCTTATACATCACGTATCTCTTCACTTTTTTTCCTCTTCCATTTTTTAAACTGTTGGAAATTCATGCTTAGATATTTTATATCATCATCCAAGAAATTCGCCAGTACATGCAAAAGCTCTTGCTTGTAGTGCTTAAGATTGTATTTTTTCAGTATCTCAGAATATATATTCAAATTAATAGGTGCATAAACAAGCAATGTCACTATATCTATAGAATCTTTTATTCCCTTTATGGAATTGCGGCGTTCAATTTCAGCACCCTGTTTGAGCACAAGAAGCGCTTCTGGTTTTACAGTTTTTATACCATGGATTTTTGTTGAATATTTTTTTACAATATCTGCAGTCGGCAGAACGAGCTCAGAAAAGAAAGGAACATAAACGTCAATATCGAATTTTTCTAACTTGATTTCATATTTCCTGAGCCGCTCATTTTTTTCCAGCTGGTACTTCTGCTGAAGCTTTGCAAGAGTTTCATAATCAACTATGATGTCAATATCCTTTGATTTATGTTTTCCAGTCCAGAGATATGCAGCCCAGCCACCTATGGCAACAAAATCAATTTCTTTAGCAAGTTCTTGCAATTTTTCCCAGCTTGCCTTTGTAAGCAGCTCATTCCAGAATTCCATTACCATATTATCTTCTTACTAATCCTTTTATCTAGTGCCTGCAGAAATTCCTTAGCATACCACGTATTTAAGTTCCACAAATCAACGAATATATTTGCGATCGAGCAGGTTCCAGTAGGTGCGGTTTGCCAGAGATGCTCATCTGCTTTTAGCACGAATAGATTTGGAGGCCCATCCTTTTCTGGAAAACGGCTATTAATCTCTTTCAACGTTTTCTCATCTGCATAAACATAGACTTCACTGTAATCAGCAGGCACATCATTGAACCTGAATCGGTACGCACTATACGCGGCAAATACAACTCTAGACGGCATACTTCGCTCTATTTGGGAGAGTGGCATCTCTGTTAGTATTTTGTATGCAATGTCCTTACCAATGTTTCTCTTGCTTGCCCAGAATAAAAGGAGCTTTTTCTGGTCTATGAGCCTGAATCCCATAGGTTGTTTTACTATGGCACCCATGCTTGCAAGCGGTTTAAGTGCATTGTTCACAGTATTAAGTGAGATGCAAAGTTTTTTCGCTATGCCAAGTTGGGTAAATCTGTATTCCTCTCTTTCGAGTGATTGGTAAAGCAGTTCCCTATATACCCATTCGCTCTTTTTCATGTTTCTGTTTTCAGCATTTGTTATTTATAAAGGTTTCTGTTTTTTTGGTTCTTGGAAAGCAATTAATTTATTATCCTTTACTTTAATATTTGGATTAACATGTTGGAAATTACTTTTCTTGGAACATCTGGAAGCACACCCACTGCAGAGCTAGGGATGCCAGCAATTGCAATAAAGCACAAAGGAAACATTTTCTTATTTGATTGTGGGGAAGGAACACAACGACAGATGATGAGATACAAAGTTGGTTATGGTTCACTGAAAGCAATATTCATTTCGCATCTTCATCTTGACCATTTTCTAGGAGTTTATGGTTTAATCGAAACACTTTATCTTACATCTGTTGTTCAAAAAAATTTCTTATTATTTGTTCCAAAAGGTTTTACATTACTAAATACGAGAAATTTTGTAAAGCTAAATGAAATAACTAGCGGTGAGTTATTTGCAGAAAACGAACTTTCTATTCGCGCATTTCCAGTGCGCCATGGAAAAAATTCCTATGGCTTTATTATTCAAGAAAAAGATAAAATAAAATTCTACGAGGAAAAAGCACATGGTTTAGGTATGCATGGAAGAATGTTTAAAGAAATCCAACAAGAAGGCAAAGTTATTGCGAATGGTCGCAAGATCCTGTTAGAAGAAGTGAGTTACATAAAGCCTGGTTTGAAGGTTGTTTATTCAGGTGATTGTGCACCTTCAAAACGATTAACAAAGCATGCAAAAAATGCAGATCTATTGATTCATGAAGGAATGTTTGACGATGATCGCAAACAAGAAGCTATAGAAAGATTGCATTCAACAGTTGGAGATGCTGCGCAAATTGCAAGAGATGCAGGAGTAAAACAATTGGTTTTGACGCACATAAGTCCACGTTATAGTAACAAAGATGAAAAGAAAAAACTGCTTAGTAGTGCGCGTGCTATATTTAATAATACTGTTATTGCATATGATGGGCTTCTAATAAAGCTGAAATAGAAAATTAAATTGTAAAAGGAAAAAATATAATATTATAATAATTTCCTGTAAAGTTTTTGCAAAGTTATAATTATTGCAAAAGCATGATGAATAATTCGTCCATAAACGAAGAATACCTTCGACTATGGACGAAACCAATTCGTTTTTTTATAAACTAGAGTTTATAACACAGCAAAAGCTTTTTAAATATTCTGTTTGAGTTCTTCTCTAGAATCTTAAGAGAGAGCAATCTCTATAAGGAAGCTTGTGCCACCCTGGTGCAAGTGTATTGGGTCCCTCAGGAGCGTAGCTCTTGAAAATGCTGTGGGTTAATCTTGATAGCAAGGACCCATCATTTCCACAGCAAAAAAACAAAAGAAAAAACCGAAGAGGTGAATAGATGAAAGTGAATTTGAAAAAATTAGGAGCGGTTGTTGCAGGCGCAGCAATCTTGGCAAGCTCTGTAGCCTTTGCAGCATTGCCATATGGTAATATGCAGCTCGTAAATGAGAATGGAGCACCACAAGTAAAAATTGTTGTCGGTGAAAAAGCAGCTGCATCTGATGGTGTGGCAGCAGCAAACATCGCTGCAAAAATTGCGAGTGAAGCCTATAAGATAGGCAAGCACACAGCAAGCTACACAGGAACAGGTAGTTGCGCAGCTGGCAAAGGATCAGACTGTATATTATCTGACAAGAAAGTAGTGTTAGAATTTACAGTTCCGGAAACAGTACAAGCAGGAACCTATACATGGGGTAACCTACTTGGCGACTATATGAACAAGGAATTGTTAGATAAAGAAGCTCTTGCAACTGATACATCCTATAAAATGGGTACAGATGACTTAAGTGAATTCTCAAGCCCATTTACAAGTGGTAGTACAAACACACCATTCCACAGCGATTTACCAAGTGGTACAACCACAAATACTGGATCTGGTCAGCACTTGTACAAAATTACAGGTACAATGTTTGAACCATTAAAGATGCCGGCAGATTATCCAAAAATAAAAGACACATATGCAGGTTTGGAATATAGTGAAACACAAAATATTTGGATTGTTGCTCCAAATACTGTTGCTTATTACTCATCAGCAGACGACCAGCTTGTATCTAGCTTAGAAGGCATTGTATACAGCGTGAAATTTGACGGTCCTGGAACCAAAACATTCGGTATCCCGATATGTGCAAAAATTGACTCTGGAACTGATTATTCAACCTGTCCTGATAGTGATAAAACAGCAGCCCATAAGGTAAAGATAATGTTTTTGGGCTCAAAATGGGTAATAAGTGAGATGGTAAAAACAGACACAGCTATAACTTCAGAAGATTCGATTAAAAATGGCGGTTCTATAACTCTTGCAGAAGAATCTATTGGTGGCGTTATAAAGAAAACAGAAGCACTTAAAGTAGAAGGATACGAGTTCGTACTTGATGATGTAGAAGTTGCAGGAACTTCAGTATCTGCAGCTATTTCAGTCAAGGATGCAGCAGGAAATGAAAAAACAAAGAAAAAGATTACCCAAGGAAGCACAGCAGATATTGTTGTAGATGGAAAGACCTACAGAGTACATGTCTACCAAGCAGTTGGTGGTATTACCTGGGCAGCAACATGGGCTGACATGGCAATTTATGCAAAAGAAATGAAACTTGAAGATGGTGAAGAATTGCCACCAGCTGATAAGAACAAAGGATGGAAGGTATACCTTGGTTGGAAGAACAGAGGTGCAACAGCAACTGCTAACACATCAGACCACTTAAGAACAATTGTTGTTTATGGCGGCACTCCATCTGATATCATTAACACTGGCGAAGACTACATGATAAAGAACAACTATGTTGACCTTCCAACAGACAGCGCTGTATGGAGACTTAAATTCAATGGTATCGACCTGAAATCAGGTACAGACTATGACACATTGAAGTTTACCTCTCAGGACTCTACTAACAAAATATTATCTGGAGGTATTGGTGGTGGAACTACTGGTGGTAATGTACCGTTTAACTCAAGTGCAAAATGTACATTACAATATCCATACGTGGAAGTATCTTCATCTGTAGATAACGCATTTAAGCTTTCTACTGCTGTTGGGGATGCACACTTTAAAAAATTCTACGTAGCAACTTCAGGTGTTTCATGTGAGGGTACTGGTCAGACTTATGGACCTGGAGCTATCTTTATGAAGAGATCAGGTACTATTGATGGATACTACGCAACAAGCTTGTCAGCTACAACAGCAACACTAGACTCCTATGGTGATGTGGTTTACAATGTAGTTGGAGATGGGTCAGAGACATTTGATGCTGGTGGCATAATTCGTGTTGTTTACGACAATGTTGGTACTACCGTTCAACCAGCGACAAACAGGTATCTGTTTGTTGTGAATGAAAAAGTTGGTGTTGGAGTTTCGGATTCTGCAGCTGCCAGTTTTATTGTGGCATATGACAACAGATCAACAGCACCAACATTTAACCCATCAACAGCAACAACCTTCGTCAGTAACGTAATAGGCGCAAATGATACAAACACAAGCATAACAACAAAAGAAAACGAAATCTACTACATAAACGCAGCAGATGATATTGGCGACAACTTTGTATCACCACAATATACATCTAGTACAAAAGAAGAGGGCTTTGTTTCTGAAAGAGGCTCTATCTTTAAAGATGTTGCAACTTCCTCAGTAACATTCAGCATGGCAAAGAAACTTGGTAAGGCTTCATATACATTAGCGTCTACTAAAGTAGATGCAACTACATCAGAAACAACTCAAAAGATATTGACAGAAGGAGATACCTACCCAATAACAACTACTGGCATAAGCTTAAAAGTACTTGAAATAAGTGCAAAAGGAACCTGTGCAGCAGGAACTGGTGCAGCACCAACCTGTGACATGACTAAGGTATCACCAGTGATTATTGAAACAGGTACTGCAACTGCAGCTGCTAAGGAACCATTCCCATATGCAGGTTATGGTCCATTAGTATACACTGACAAAGATGCACTTGCACTTGGTGTAGAGGCAGTTATTACAGTTGGTGGTCCTGCAGTTAATGATGTAACCCAAGCAGTTATCTCTGGTACTGACTTTACAGCAGCTACAGTAGATGGCAAGGTTGTTAAGCAGATCGGTAAGAAGATTGTTGTTGCAGGTATAACAGCAGCTGACACAACAGCAGCAGCTCAAGACTTCATTAACGCATTGAAGAGGGTATAAAACCCTTCTTTTCTTTTTTTATTTTTCTTTCTTTTCTTTGTTCGATTAAGAGCGCCAATATTTTAGTTTCTTTTTGATTTAGGAATTCAGGAAGATTATTTTGTATATTTATTATTTGCATTATACTGTTAATTGTAGAATGCTTTAAAGGCATCTGTCCGACAGTTATCTCGAAGTTATACTGGCGTACCGTCTCATTATTTTCATTTCTAAAATCAAATCCACCAACATATTTTATAATAGAAAAATTCTCAATTCTAAAATCCTCAACAATCGCTGTTAGCGCCTCGTTTATATTACTATCAACTTCTTTTTTTGGAAATGCATTAGAGTTGCTGTCGATAATTATATTTTTTCCATCGGTTATTACTGCACCAACAACAATCTTGTTGATTCCTTGTCTTCTTGCAATAGTAGTAAGGAATCGCTGAAGTTTTTGTTCGATTTCAATGTTTACCATGTTTTATATTAAATAACAACCTTATATTTAAATCTTGTGGTTGTTCATGTCAAACAAGGCATTTCATGTTGTAATTAGCTAAAAAATCACAAAAACATGTTAAAAATAACACTTATCCATAAAGATAAAGTACAGAACTTATGACTAAATACTAAAATACGTTTAAATATAAATAAAAAGAAGCCAGGCACAGGAATTGAACCTGTCTAATCCGCTATCTGATTATCATTGGCATAAGCCTCATAATAGCGAATTCTGTTACTGCAGGCGGACGCATAGCCGATCTGCCAGCCTGGCTTATAGATGTTAGTTTATCGCATAACTCTTTAAAATAATAACTTCATTAAAAATAAACAAAAAAAATTTGTTTACTTATCTATCGCAAACTCAGAGTTTGAAAGATACCTTTAAAAAAACTAAAAAAGAAAAAATCTGTTTAAAAATGCGATTGTTCGGTAAAACAAATAAAAGGCCACGACCGAGAATCGAACTCGGGTCTAGGGCTGGCTGCAAAGCAACAATCTTGTGTTTTCTGAGAGAAGATTGGCTTTCCACAGGCCCCCATACTACCAGTTTACAGTCCTAAGTTTTCTGTTTCATGTCTTACTTGAAACTCTTATACTATCGTGGCCACAAGCATTGTGAGTGATAAATAGGTAATATACACATAGAAACCTTTTTATGCTCTCTTTTCGAGTAGGTATCTATATGCAAATTGATAGCGAAACAAAACTCAAGCTCTACATGCTAATCGTTAATCGCTATAAGGAGACTATATCAAAATCAGAGGAAAAATCAATATCTGAAATAAGGCAAAAATGCTCTCCTTATAACAATTTCGTTAGAAAGCTAAGAGAGCAATTTGTGAAAGACTTACATATGTACGAATATGAAAAACATTTCATAGCAGCACTTCACAAAGTATTAGAATACATAAAAAATATAGGAAATTTTGAGTTTTTGTTAACATTTTGGATGAATTTTGATGAGATAGATGAAATTAAGGCAGCATCACCATTAGATAAGAGCCTCCTATTAACCGCTATTCTGCGCTCATTGGATTGCCAAGATGCAAAGGTATATGTAACCAGATCAAAAAAAGTTTATGTTGGATTTAGATGGAAAGGTGCGCCGTATCTAATAGATCCGATGACCGGGTCTCTATTAAGTGGCAACTTTGCTGAAAATGCATTTACAAATGACCGTTTATCCCATGTCTTTAACGATCTTACATATGAGACATTTGAAGAGGAATAAAGTATTGGTGATTATATGGATATTGAGCAAAAAATTGAATTAGTGAAACGAAAGCCAACTGAAGAAATTGTTACTGAGCAAGATCTACGTGAGATATTTGAGGCGTATTCACATCCTAAGCATTACATTGGCTTTGAAATATCAGGTATGGTGCACCTGGGCTCTGGTCTCTGCATTGGATTAAAAATAAAAGATCTGCTTGCTGCTGGCTGTAAGCCTATGATTTGGCTTGCTGATTACCACTCTTGGGTTAATGACAAGCTTGGTGGCGATCTGGAAAAGATACGAGCAGTTGCAAATGGCTATTTCAAGCACGCATTCATCTCGCTTGGCTTAACTGAAGATAAGGTTGATTATACACTCGCAACCGATCACTATGATGCTGATTACTGGAAGGATGTTGTAAAAATTATGCGTGATACGACTTTGAATAGAATGTTAAGATGCATTACTATTATGGGCCGCAAGGAAACTGATAGTATCTCAGCAGGGACTGCATTGTACCCTGCGCTTCAGGTAGCTGATATATTCCTGCTTGATGTTCAGATTGCACATGCTGGCATGGACCAGAGAAAAGCACACATGCTCGCGCGCGAACTTGCACCTAAATTCAGAAAGAAATTTGTTGCCTTACATACGCATCTTTTGCCTGGTCTGATAGGCAGCTCAAGAATGAACCAAGAAGATACGAAAACTGGTGCAGATGATGACACCGATGTAAAAATCGAGCAAGAGGCAGAAGTTAAAATGAGCAAATCCAAGCCTAGTTCTGCAATATTTATCCATGACAGCGAGGCTGAGATAGATGATAAAATAAAAAAGGCATTCTGTCCAGAAAAGGTTTGCGAAGGCAATCCAATCTATGAGATTGCAGAGTATCTAATTTTACGTGATAGGAGTATGAAGATCGAAAGACCTGCCAAATTTGGTGGCGATATAGAAGTTGTAGACTCAACAGAGCTGGCGAAAATTTACCAAGAAGGAAAGCTTCATCCAATGGACTTAAAGAGAGCTGTTGTACGTGAACTAGTTGTAATGCTTAAACCATCTAGAGAATATTTTGAAAAAAATAAGGAATACCTAGCGCAGTTGAAAAAAGGGGATTAAGATAAAAATTCTGTGTTGCACAATTAAGAAATAGAAATGAAAATAACTAAAAAAGAAAAAAAATCTGTTTATTATTATCTGTTTACAACGATAGCAAGCGCGCTTTTATGGCAACCATTCTTTATTTTCTATTTTATGTTTAATATATTCACCAACAAATGTTAATCGTTCTCCTTGGAGCGCATCCTGCTCAAGTTTCTTTTTTAATGTTAGAACGCTCTTTAGCTCTTTCACCCAGTCTTTATACTGGTTTATCCAAGGATACTCTAGCATCTCTTCTGCACGTTTTATATCAACATCTTTTGCCTTAATTGTAAGCTTCTGCAGAAAATCAAATTCTTTTATATCAGACATAGTAACTCCAATAAATCTTGCTTCAGGAACTGCAACATCTTTGCCAAGATACGCAAGATTCATACTACCTGTTTTTATCGTCCAATAGATGTACCATCCCCATGCATCACAATCCATTAAACAGTAGATAGGTACTCTCTTATCAGCAAGTTTTCTCAGTAACCTTCTTGTTCCTCTACTTGCCTGTCCTTTTGGTGTGACTAACAGGCAATTCTCTTTTTTCCAGAATTTATCCTCATTCAATCGTTGCCATAATGCATCTTTTTCAACTACTAGGCAGAACTTAGCATCTAATTCTTGTATCTCCATCCCATTATCAACATCACTAGGAATCATCCACCCGCTTCTTCCTTGTTTTGCGCAATCTATTACTGTTTCATCACCTGCAAAATTATCTTTTATAACCATTGGCCCAGCAACAACGCCTTTGCGATCTGTAGTTAAATGAAGATCCTCTCTTTTCACATTTAGCGCAGCTTCAAGATCCTCGAGCAAAGCATTTGACTCACTCTGTTCTTCAAATAAACTCTCATCAATATCTTCACCAAGAGAAAATTTTAGCTGATAGTAAAGACCTCTAATACTTGTGTGAAGATTTTCTCTTATAAACTTCTTGGTTTTTGCAGCAATTGCAACTGTTTGCATAAATGTTCTTGCTTGCGCAACTGAAATAAATTTTCTAAGTTCTTTTTTATTTCCAAGGCGCAAACAACCATATCCTTCATCATAAAGAGTATTGCTCTTTGTTCTAAGTGCGGTTTCAAATGTAGGGCTTTCTTCTTTCTCTATCTCACCAACCATTTTTTTTCCTAATTCATCTAATTTTTCTAGTGCAATCTTTTCTGTCATAATTCTCAACTAACTATATAATAAAATTTAAATAATATAAAGAAAATTAAAAAATATAAAAAAATTAATAAAAAATTTATTCTGTGCCTTCCAATACAGTGCTAACAACAGTTGCTTTTGCAACCCTTAGAATCTCTGGTTGCGGGTCATTATCAAAGTTATACCACAATACAACAGTTCCTTTGAACTGAGCATTTGGACCTAGTTTAAGTGCTGCACCATTTACGTCAAGACATTTCATATTCAAATCTTGGCTTGCACCAGCAGTGATCGATTTCTTAGTAGCAGGTAGATCTTGGCCAAACTTATTTATTGTAATATCCCCAGCAGCTGCTATTGTACATGTTACCTTTGATAGTTGAACATTGTTTGGGTGCGTATTGTATATCTTTAATACTACATTGATTTCGTTATCTGCATTTGTTGTATACACCTTTGGGTTGCTTTCAGAACAACTAAAGCCACCTACACCTTCAAATCTGCACATTTCTGGTATCTTAAATGGGTTCAAATAAAGCAGTGCTGCAATTACTATCACAATTACAAATAGCGACCATCCATATGTCATCAAGTATTCCATAGCTGCTTGTCCTTTCAAATTTTTCATTTATTCACCCCTTTTAATATTATTTTTCTATTTTTGTATTTTACATAAGTGTTATAAATATCATTGACAATGCAAATGAAGCAAGACTATAAATTATATACGCACCAGTAAGTATGAACGGGAAATATTTTATACCGTCATTTGTTGTTCCGGTTCTTATTACACTTACAATTAATGAAGCAAATATTGCAGTTATCAGAATCATTGCCAGTGAAAAGTAAAAGAATTCAGAAGAACTTGCAATCGGCTCACTTGCCTCTAATGGCATTCCAGAACCAAATAGATTCGGGAGTCCTGCACTGGTTGTTGGAAACGTAGGTTTTTGTTTCTCAAATACCATAATTAATTTACCAGCAACTGCAAACAAGAACGGGGTGCCGACAATGCTTGCAAACAGGATGAATATCTCATAAAGAACAAGCGATGCTGCAACCTCTTTTTTCATGATTACCATATTGCGTGCATCTTCTGCAGTATGCTCTAATACCAGCGCAATTTCTCCACCTGTTGATGAAGCCTGTTTTATAAGAGAAATCGTTCTGATAAAAACACGCGAATCAAAACGTTTTACCAGCTCATCGAGAGAGCTTTCAAACGAGCCTCCGCTAAATGCGCCTTTCACTGCTTTTTTAACTTCAACTGATAGAAGACCAAACTCTGGTTTTGCAGCATACCACATTGCCTGATCCAATGGTATTCCTGCCTTTATATTTGCTGCAGCTAAAGTGAGAAAATCAGGGAGAACGCTCTCAAGCGCATTTTTTCTAGCGTCTATTAATAGTGTAAACATCGCACTTAATAAAATCCAAAGAAGAGTATAAACCAATGCAACGAAGAATATAAACAGCAACGCTACAACTAAGAGATCAGGAATAATAACGTATTTTGAAATGAAGTTGTTTATTCTTGCATACTGTCCAGCATCAGTATATATAATAACAGTAGCAAAAACAGATATAATAAAGACTAACAATATACCGAAACCAAGAAATCTTTCACTTTCCAATCTACTGCCAGCAGCATTAAGTTTGCGTTCCATCTCGCGTACCTGTTCGCGCGAAAAAACCAAACGGCCGATCAGTTCAAACAATCAATCCCCTCTTTATAATAAGTATCTTGGTCTTGAACTTTCTATTATTCCGAAAAATAAATACTGCAGAAGTGCAACAACTATAAAGACTTTTGATAATATCATTGGGCTAAGCCCTTTTTGACCTGCGCTTATAACTGTTGAAAGTACTATTAAACAAACAATGCCTATTGCAGGTATAATAATGCCAAACATCATAAAGAACATCACAAGAGGTGTGAGTTTCTGTCCGTATTCCTTTAATTGTATAACCTGCTCTTTTGATATCTGGTTGAGCACACTTTCAAGTGAAGTTCCAATATCAGCACCAGAGGATAGCGAATTTGATATCTGTAAAAGAATGCGGGTTAAGTACTGTGAGGGAGTTGTGTTTGCTACATCTCGTATAGCCTGGATCAGCGGTGTTCCAAGAGAAACCTTTTCAGATATCCTACTAAACTCTTTGCTGACCTGACCATACCCAGTAGAAAGACTTAATATAGCTGGAAAAAGAGGCATACCACTTTTAAATGCAATAACAAGATGCCTACCTGCAAATACAATTTCATGATCTATCTCTCTTTGCCTTTTTCTTTTCATTACCGCTGGATAAAGCATTAAATAATTAAAAAATATCAACTTATAAACAACCAATAAAATAATTCCATAGACAACATACATTATATTAATCCCTAAAAGGAATTCTGCAGGTCTGAAGTTGCTATAGATTAACAGCGTTAGAATAAGTGCTCCATACGAAAGTACTGCAGCATTAACAGCAACAGATTCCAAAAATTCAGCAGGACTCTTTTTTAAATCTGCAAGCATGAGTGTCTTTTTTAGATCTGGGAAGTATTGCGATAGATAATTACCTAATACATATATTTTTGCTTTTTTCTTTTCTATCTGCGTCATGCTTTACTCTTCCTCCTGTGTAAGTGGACCAAAATATTTAATTATTACATCATCACTTAAACCTTTCTCTTTCGCCATGAGAATCTTCGCATAATGCACTGCCTCGTGTTTTGAAATCAGTTTTCTCTCATATCTCTTATATAACTCCAGATTTTTGGAATGGAGGTAGTATAACAATGTTGCCTCATCTATCTCATTTATCTCAAAAAGCTTCTGTGAAGCTCCACTCTCTTCAGCTTCTTCTCGCGTTTTCTCTTCCTCTTTGAAAACTATCAGCCCTGCCTTTTCGATTATTGCATCAATGTTCTTTTTTAATATCGTTGCCACATTGTCAAATTCTTTTAGATAAGAAGATTGAATCATTTCAAGGTGTTCCTCGCAATTCCCTTTCAATTTTTTATCATCTTTTGGTAAGCCATCAATAAACCGCTGAATCTCACTTACATGCTTTCGAATAAGGAATTCCTTTTCCTTATTGATCTTCTCAGGTAGTTGCTTCTCTGAAAGCGATGTCAATTCAAAAACAAATTGCTCATATATCCTACATTTTTCTTTTTCATCTTCACTCTCTGGCATTTTATCATAGAAATTTTTCTTTATGGTCTCTACCTCAGCAGTTGTTCTTGAAAGCAATGCGTCTTTGGCAGATGCTAGCTCATTATTCTGGATTCCAATTAAACTATCTAAGAATGTTAAGGAATATCCAGCTGTCTCTCCTTTTTTTGGTGAAATGACGCGGCTTAACATTTCTTTGAGTACAACAATTTCGTGTTTTATACGATCTCGTTTATTCACGCTTTTCTCTTTAAATAACTCCTTTGTAAGTTCAAGCATTTTTCTTTTTATCTTACTTTCATCTGTTTCTCCTCCCCATTCACGTTTAAAATGCTCTTCAATCTCTTGATATTTCTCAGATGCAACTTTCTGCGCAGATTCATCTAACAATTCTGGGACTTCACGTGCATAAGTTTTAATACGTTCCTCTTCTACGAGAACTATCTCTTTTTTTTCACGTTCATTTATTTCTGCTTTTTCAAACTCTAATAAGCCAAATTCCTCCTCTTCTATTTTTTTCTTGGTTTCTACCTCTGCCACATTTTCTTTAATCCTCTCTCCAATTTTTTCTATAGATTCAGCTATCTTTACTTCTTCAGCACTTTCAATTGATGCAGCAGTTATTTCCTTTACTTTAGTTTCTACTTCATCTTTCGTTTCATCTCTTACAGTTTCCTTCATCTTTTTCTCTTCGATAGGTGGCGCGTCTATTTCATTAGCTGTCATGTACACATCAAGTTTTCCTGCAGTCAGCACTTTTTGCATGTGATTATAGTAATTCAGTAAGTCACTATATGTGATTTCCTCATATTCCTTAGGATAGAGATTAAGTGTAGACACTACTTCTATTTTTCCTTGGAATCTAACATATTCAAGCATTGTTCGTTCTATTTTTTTTGCAAGCTCAACAGCAGAATAGAAATCATCAACCATTGCAAAACCTAGAATTTCCATACCATATTCTTTCTTACTGCCTTCACAACTGCTTCTGGGTCAGCATAATACGTTGAAATTATTTTCCCAACGTGATCAACACTTTCATAATTGTTTTTGACCATCCAGTTAAGGATAGCAGTTTTTTCAGCGATATCCTCTTCTATCTCTCTCTCTTCCATGCCTGCATAGAGTGAAAGTAGGTCTGCAAGGCGCGTCATTTTACCAGTATTTTTTATCTTGTCAGAACGAACATCCCATTTATATAACACATTGTAACTTCCATTCTTTATTGTTTCCGAGAATTCGAGCAGTCTTCTTATATTAAATCTTCTGTGACGGAATGTAACGACTATTCCTGCAAGTGCATCAAGCATTTCCATAGGGATATTGATAGGAGGATTTGTCATTCTAGATATGGTCTGTTCACTATTATCTGCGTGTAAAGTTGCATATACGCTATGACCAGTATGCATTGCTTCAAATAAAACTTCGGCTTCTTGTTGTCTTCTTATTTCCCCTACAAGTATCCTATCAGGACGCTGACGAAGGGCATTTACCATCAAATCAAGCATAGTAACTTCGCCTTTTCCTTCTGGGTTTGCCTCGCGCACAACCATAGGAACCCAATGCAAGAATGATGGGAGTGTTAACTCTCGCGTGTCTTCAATGCTTATGATCCGCTGATTGGCAGGAATAAGTCCTGCCATTGCATTCAAAAATGATGTTTTTCCACTTCCAGTGCCACCAGAAACAAGAAGTGAAAGTTCATTTTGTATACATAACCAAATCAATGCAGTTACATCGCTACTAAGCGTTTTTGATTTTATAAAGTTCGTCACAGTCCACGGGTTTTTGGAGAATTTTCTAATAATTAACGTATTTCCAAAATGCGAAATAGGGAATATCGTTGCATTTACTCTATCTCCTGTTTGAAGCCTAGCATCAAGCATTGGGTTAAGGATATTAATCTGTCTCCCGATTTTACGGCCAATCATCGAAGCATAATCATATATCATCTCTTCATTTTTGATGCGTAGGTTTGTACGGCACCACCCAAATTGTTTATGGTAAACCCAAACTGATTCTCTTGAATTATTTACAACGACTTCTTCAAGTTTTTCATCAGCAAGCATGCTTTCCATTGATCCTAACCCTAATGTATTTTGGAGAAGATAAACTGCCAATATACTCTTTTTTTCTTGAGGTAATGTTGGAAAACTCCTTGAAAGTATATGGTGAGCACCTTCTAAGAATTTTATCTTTACTTCATTGAAATGTTTCGGATCCAATATTTCACTGATATCTAGTTTTACCTCGCTTATCAACTCTCCTTTGAGTTTTGTTTCAAGAATGAGCCTAGTTCCTTCGGCTATTCCAGGTATTGTCACCTCGTAAAAAGGAACAAAGTCATCTCTTTTTAGAATTCTTACTTCAACAGGTATCCCTTCATTTTGGAATGAATAGGAAGAGAGTAGTTCAAGGCCACGCATAGATCTTTCAGCTTCCTCTTCACTCTCTTGATTGTTAATTTCAATTTCTATCTCTTCCTTCTCTTCAGCTTTTCCTTCAAGTTTTTCTTTTATTCTCTCTTTAATATCCTCTTCTTTTCCTTTCTCCTTTGTCATATACACTCCTCCACATAAGAATAATTTTATTTATTTAGTTATTTATCTTCTATCTCTCTTTTAGTTAGTTTCTACTTACTTTTTTATTATTCATTAATTATTACTATCCTTGGTTATATTTTATAAGGTTTGTAATTACAATGCATTTTTGAAGTTCTAGCGTATTTAATCAAACCTAATTATTTAAAAACACAGTTCACCATAGTTTATTGTATGTTAGATAGAACAAAAACTATACAAAAATGCCAAATAATTGGCATAGCAACAGCATTAGCTCCATTTTTATACGTATTTTCAAAGGAGAAACCAGTAACATTATTTCGCTATGGAAGCTGGGTTTTTGCAATTAGCGATCAAAGTACTATACTTGGAAGAGTAACTGCAGAAAATCCAAAAGTAGGTGGTAGGTACCGTATCTCAACTTGTGGTATACCATCTTCAAAATTAAAAACAATAATAGAAAAAGCCTACTCTGAATTAAAAAACGGGCAGAAAAACACAAATAAATTTAAAATATTCGAACCATTATAATTTTAATACTTATCAACTACTCTCTTCCCATAATTTTTTTATTAAATCTCTAAGTTCATCACGTTTTTTTCTAAATTCTTCTTCCTCGTTTTTGCTAAGTGTTATTTGATTGCGTATTTCGAGCTCCTGTTTTTCTTCTAGTTTACTCTCTCCAACACGCAGTTCTAGTAATGACGCATGTTTAGCTAACAGTGCTAGTCTTTTATTTAAATTGTCAGCATTACTAGATAATGATTCAATTGAACTACTGATTTGATCCAACAGCTCTCTCTTTTCTTTTAATACTTTTGTAGTTTTAATTGTTTCTTCTATTTCACTACGGTCTAATGTTTTCGAGTAGTCCACAAGTTCTTTTGAAAGTTTTTCCTTTGCAGCTTCGGCATCTTTTTTTATCCGTGTTATCTCACTATTCAACTCTCTTAATTGGCTATTATAAGCAGCAATGGAAACCATCGCCCTTTCTTTTATCTTTTGGAACGTTTCATATGTTATCTTTTCTTCTTCCACAGCTTTTTGTATGTTCTCAGCATGCTTTTCCATTTCTGCAATTTTTATATCTATCTCTCCTTTTAATCTCTCGAATCGTGCTAATAATGTATTTGGTGCTGAGAAACTTGATATCAATTTGCTCACAGCAGCAAGTTTCTCATCAGTTGCATTTTCTATTTTTGTTAGTTCACTTAATCTTGCTTCAAATTCCTTCTGCGATGGAAATTTTGTAATTACCTCTTTGGTAACGTTAATAGAATCCCCAAATCTATTTACAATCTCCTCTTGGCCGTTTATTTTCTCTGCAAGTAAATTTGATCTTTTTTTGATATCTACAATTGCTTTTGATAATAATTCTGTCTCTTTATTCATTTCAGCTAAGTCATCCTCATATTTTTTTATAGAAGTGCCAATTGAATTTACAATATCGCTACTTTCCTTAAGTCCTTGAAAGTCAGTTCTCAGAGTTGCTGTTGCTCTTTTGAAAGATGTAAATTCTACTTGCAGTCGCTCGACTCTTTTTTTAATATCAGATGTTGTTGGCATCTCCTTTGGCAATGACAATGAAACCTGCTTGACCTCTTCTTTCAAGCCTTCTAACTCATCACGCATTTTTTTCAGATTATTCTTGAAATTCTCTATTTCAGATACGCTTGGTGGTTCAAATTTTGGTAGAGATGTAAATTGTTTTACAAGATTATCAAAGTCACTTTTTATGAGAGCATTTGTCTTCTCAAGAGTAGTGATACGAATTTGGATATCTTCTACTTTTTTCGTATACTGCCCAAACGCCCCTTCTGTACTTGGCAAACTGCTAAATTTTTTCTCTAATTCCTCAAGCTTTGGATAAAGTCTTTCATAAAGCTGTGAGAATTCAGTTTTTAGATTTTCAACTGTCATTGTCTCTGGCTCTAATCGCATTTTTACTGTTTTTATTTCATCTTCTAACCCTCTCTGTTCTTTGTAGAACACTTCCCTTTCACTAGCAATCTGCTCAGCAGTTGGTTCAATCCATACAAAAAATATTTTCCCTATTGAGTACTCTATTTTTATTATTCCCTCCTCTTCAAGAACATGTCCCCATTCTTCTAGAGTTTGACTAGGAATGTCAAGAAGCTGTCCGGCGATTGTCAATTCTATCTTCTTTTTTTCTCTTACTAATCGTACTAATGCATCAACCCCAGTTGTAATAAGCAGTTCATCGAACTCCATGCTAATATAATTTATATACGCTTAATAAACATTTTGGAGAATGTATTCTAATACGTTGCTATTAAGTTATAGTAGCTATAAGTGTGGGTTAAAATGAAACAAAGAGAAAATCTGAAAATAATCAAATTAGAGAAAGGTCCACTTCAGCGGTTCAAGAATCAGAATCTCCTCTTAAAAAAATTTGGAGAGATTGGTCTCCAAGTTTACAAAGTTATAACAGGTAAAAGAACAACAGAGGAATTACGTTCTGATATGGAATTAGAGCCTGCTTTGTTTACAGATATACTTACTTATATGGAAGAAGCAGGCATGATTGAGTTAATGCCGATTGAGGAAAAGATATCATCCAAGGTTGAGAAGAAAGAAAAAGAAACAAAAACTGTTGAAGAAAAAGCAGTGAGAGAAGAACGTGAGGTTGCGCTAGAAACCATAGATTCCTGGAAAGAGGGAGAGCTAATAGAGCCAGAAATTCCTGATGAAACAGATGAGACAGTTGATATAACAAAAGAGATAAAAATAGAACTTGAAGAATTGGAAGAAGAAAAAGAGGAAGTTTCAGAACAGATAGAATTAGTAAGTGAAGATGAGAGCAAATCGACAGAACCTAGAGATGAAGACAGTTTTGATGTAGATGGCAAAAAAGATGAGCCAGAAGAAAAGATAGAGGAAGTAACAACTGAACTAGATAGAGAAATTGCGCCAGAAGGAGAAAAAATAGAGCTAGAAGATCTTGACAGATCTGCTAGTGAAGAGAGGCAACCTGAAGAGGAGATTAGCCCTGTTGAAAAAATGATAAAAGATAAATATGGTGATGTTGGTCTACGTGTTTATGAGCTTATAGATGGTCAAAGAACTGCGGAGGAAATAATGAAAGAAACAGAACTTTCAGAACCAAAGCTCGTTGAGATCCTCGATTTTATGGATGCGCAGGGTATAATAAAATTAGAATACCCAAAAGGAAAGAAAGAAGAAAAAGAAGTATCTGTTCCTAAGAAAGAAGCTCTTGAAGTTATTATAGATAGCAGATATAGTGAAGAAGAACCTATCAAAGAGTTATCACCAATGAATGTCCCTATAAAAGCACCATCAAATATTATCAGTGATGTCCAGTTAAAAGCAAAAACAATTATGAAATTTGGAGAAATCGGTAGTAAGGTTCTTGGGGAAATTACAGGAAAAAACGATGTTGTAGACATTGCATTTAAGATAGATGTACCTTTGTACAAAGTTGACGCAATTCTTAATTTTTTCTTGCAAAATCGCGCTATATTTCTTAAACAATTACCACGCGTAGAGGTCAGAAAGAGATACGGAGACGAGGGCTATTCTATATATAAAAAGTATGGTAAAGAAGGCTTAATGCTATATAAACTTATTGGAAAAGAATTAACAATAAAACAAATGGCAGATAAAATAACAACTGATAAAACAAAAGTGGCAGAAATGTTCATGTTTATTCACCAGGTTCTTCGAATAGATCTTCCGTTAGATAAGGAGATCTTGTATAGACAACTAGGAATATAGGTGATTACTAATGAGGCAGTACCACAAACCACATACGAAAAAAGTAAGTTCAGGAAGCGGTGGAAAAAAACGCAAACAAAAAGATAAGCAACTTGCACATGTTGGTGGTGTTTTCGTATCAACTAAGGTTGCTAAAGAAGACTATAAAATTACATTAAGAGGTAGAGGCAAGAATCTCAAACAAAAATTAAAGAAAGCCTTATACGCAAATGTACTAACAAAAGAAGGAAAAATGCTAAAAACAAAAGTACTGCGCGTACTCGAAAGTCACAACCCAGAATATGTGCGTAGTAATATTATAACCAAAGGTGCGATTATTGAGACAGAAATCGGCAAGGCACGCGTGAGTAATCGTGTTGGTAAAGATGCAGTAATAAATGCAGTCATTGTTTAATCTCTTGTTGTTAAGTTATATGCTAAAAACAAAAGTACTGCGCGTACTCGAAAGTCACAACCCAGAATATGTGCGTAGTAATATTATAACCAAAGGTGCGATTATTGAGACAGAAATCGGCAAGGCACGCGTGAGTAATC
>JBGFRY010000017.1:0-4872 GCA_041694845.1 Microcaldota archaeon | reverse complement strand
AATGCGTATTTTTGTCACAATGTAAAATGCGAATTTTTTCGAGAGTGATATAAGTGGCGCAAAGCCATTGCATACCAAACATTTATATTTGAGAAACCTTATAAGTGTTATGTCGCAATTCATCCCACCAGCAAGTTAGTTGGTTTCCTTGCGACGGTTATTATGAACAGTGACACAAGCATCACTACTCCTCATTGGGCAGAGCAATTAGCAGATAGAGTAATTAATGAAAAAAGAAAGTCATACGTAATTAGTGCTGGCATAACCACTTCTGGACCTGCCCATTTAGGTACACTATGCGAATTCTTATTTCCAGACACAATACGCAAATGCATAGAACGAAAAGGTAAGCAATGCAAATTCTATTTCTTTGCCGATATATATGATGCATTTGATTCAGTTCCTTTAGCAATGGAAAAATACGCAAAACAATTTAGGCAACATCTAGGAAAGCCATTGTGCGATGTGCCTGATCCAACAGGCAAAAGCAGAAGTTTTGGCGATCATTTTCTTGATGAAGTACGAGAATTAATGAAAAAGTTTGAAATTGATGCAGAAGTTGTGAGAATAAACGATGCTTACAGCAATGGTAAGTTTGATAATCTTGCAAGATTCTTTCTAAAAAATGAGACGCAGGCACGCAAGCTAATCGAACAAACAAGTGGTAAGAGTGAGAAAAAGGACTGGTCTCCAATAATGCCAATCTGCAAACAATGCGGTAAGATTGCAACGACCATTGTCAGACAGCATAATGAAGATGAATATACATACAAATGCGATCGTGATGTTAAATACACAAAAGGTTGTGGGTATGACGGTGAGGCAAATATAAGCGATCATAAATATAAGATTGTTTGGCGGCTCCATTGGCCAAGTTGGATGGAAGTTTTTGGTACATCGATCGAAGGTGCAGGGGTCGATCACCACACGCGCGGCGGAAGTTGGGATACGTGCGTTGCTATTTTTAAAGAAATGTTCAAGAAAGAGCCACCAATTGGTTACAAGTATGGATTTATTCTATTTCAAGGTAAAAAATACTCAAAATCAAAAGGAATTGGAATGAACGTAAGCGAGATGATAAAACTACTGCAGCCAGAAATGATAAAATATATTCTTCTAAAACCTGATTTACAAGAAAATATTGATATCGATCCAACACCACAAAACCTCCTACGTGCATTTGATGATTTTCAGGAAACAGCCAAATTATTAGATAAGAAGCAAGAGGAATTAAGTAGAAGTGAAGAGAAAAGAGTTGCTGCAATTCGACTTTCTACAGATAAGATCAAATGGAAATCTAAATTTCTTGATGCTATTCTTTATTACCAAATATATAGTAATTGGAAAAAGGTTGGCGAAATTCTAAATGATGTTGATGGTATCAACTATCTTGCACCATATGCAGAAGAATGGCTTGTAAATGACTTTTTACCAGATGAATATAACTTCAGATATAAACCACAAACTCCAAGTGAAAATGTGAAAAAACTGTTTCATGAATTTAATGAAAAGATGAACGCGATTGCAATTCATAATGCAGTATTCGAGTTTGCAAAGAGAAACAATATCGAATCAAAAGAACTGTTCAAGGAAATTTATCTTGCATTAATTGGAAAGGAGCGCGGTCCAAGGATTGGAAAACTGATATTTGCGATCGGTGTTAATAAGATAAAAGAAGATCTATGTAGTTGACTTGCATAAACCAAACATTTAAAATTCTTAGATTATTAGTGCTATTGGCGATTGTATGGTAGAACTAAAAAGAACAGTCAAATGCTCAAATTGCGGGATAGAATCAAATTTTTATTTAAGCGTTGATATGTCTATAAATGAGCTTATGGTGCAGGGAAGATGCATCAGATGTGGCAATTCCATTCAAATAAACTTCAATGTAGTTGAACCAAGTTCAACGTCATCTTTTAGTAGTGCATCATCAGCAGAAGAAACAAAAATAGTAAACATCGATGAAACACTATTTGAGCCAGAGGTTCCAAGTGACGTGATTAGGGATTTGATTGAGGATTAAAATAGGTTGCAAGGTCTGCAATTGAATCTAATACATAATCAGGTATCTCACTATTTTTTAATTTTTCCAAATCTTCTTTTTTTGAAACACCAGATAAGACTAAAGCAGTTTTTGCTCCTACTTTTTTTCCAAGTGCAATATCTGTTTCTATTCTGTCACCAACTATTAGCATCTCATTTTTGCTTATACCTAGCTCTTTTGCAATCATCTCAAGCATATACGTTTCTGGTTTTCCAATTACTTTTGGTTTCTTACCTGTTGCATATGAAAGAAAATTGACAAGTGCACCTGCCCCAGGCATAAGCCCATTTTCAACAGGAAAGGTTTGGTCGATGTTTGTTGCAATAAAATCAGCACCATGCATAATTGCATTAAATGCAGTAGTGAATTTACTATATGTAACAGATCTATCCAAGCCAACCACAACAATATTCGCCTTTTCTGCAGGAACTACTGCTATTCCTTTTTTAGTTAGTTCTTCTTCTATTCCATTGCCACCAATATAAAATATATTTTGCTTTGATTTTGGATAATTTTCAGAAATATATTTTGCTAATGCATACGAAGTAGCGTAAATTTCATATTCATTGGCTCTTATTCCTAACTCGTGCAATTTCTCTGCGCGAGCTCTTCTTGAGCGCGTGCATGAGTTTGTTAGATATACTACGGTTATGCCATTTTTCTTAAGTTTTTCAATTACCTTATCTGCACTAGGAATTAGTTTATTGCCTATGTATACAACTCCATCTAAGTCTAGAATTACTAGTTTGATCATATTCTCACCTAGATATTATAATGTCCGATAACCAATTATAAATATATAGGTTCGAGAAGCGATACGTTGATTATTTCTTGTTTATTTTATTCGTATTTGATCGATGTAAAAATGTATTTTTTACAGTTGTGAACGAAGTTCACCTAAATTGGCTGACAGCTTACTAAATATTAGATCGCAAAATAGAATTATAAACAATATGAATAGAAAAACAGTATATGAAAATCGCATGCTTATTTTCTGGCGGCAAAGACTCTTGTTATGCAGCAGCCTGGGCCATTTCTAAAGGATATAAAATCGTGTTAGTAACAATGAATCCAGAGCCTTATTCTATGATGTTTCATCATCCAAATATAAAGTGGACAAAATTACAAGCAAAAGCAATAGGAGTAAAACAAGTGATAGTAACTACAAAGCATGAATCAGAACTAGCTGATCTTGAATCAATGCTACACAAACTAAAAATTGATGCAATTGTTACTGGCGCTGTTGCAAGTGAATATCAAAAAAATCGAATCGAAGCAATTGGGAAAAAACTCAATGTTCTTGTTTATTCTCCTTTATGGCATAGTGATGAGAAAAAACTACACGAAATGCTTGATTCTATGGAAATTTACGTAACTGTGGTGTCAGCAGAAGGCTTAAACAAAGAGTTTCTAGGCCAACCATTACGTAAGCTTGTTGATGCAAAAATAAAAAACATCCATCCATTTCTAGAGGGCGGAGAAGGAGAAACATTCGTTACTAATGCACCATTCTTTAAAAAACTGATCGAAATAAAAAAATGGAAGATCTCTTGGGATGGGGTAAGAGGTGTTGCTGAAATCGAAGAAGCAGAACTGATTAGCAAATAATCAGGTCGTTTGGTTGACTTTTAGATCTCTAAACGCTCAAGTTTCAGAATAATGTCGTTTTTTAGTTCGAGCCAGTTCTTTGGTCTATATAAAAGATACATTTTTACTTTCGGAAGTACTAAGCAAATTTCACTCACAACGTCAAATCAATTTTCTCCCCATCCTTTTCTAACCAAACACCTTTTTCTTTTACTACTCTACCAACAACACTTGCAGCTATGTTATATTTTTTCGCAATTTGCTTTATTGCATTTCCATGTTCTGCATCAACCACAACAACCATCCCAACTCCCATATTAAATGTCGTATACATTGTGCGCGTATCGTTTACTTTTTCGCTTAGTGCATCAAAAATAGGTTTTGGCTTTGGCATCTGATCGAACAAATAACCAACATTTTTATTCAGGCGAGTTATTTTTGAAAAAGCACCACCAGTGATATGCGCAACACCATGCACATCACATCCAGCAAACATTTCCAAAAGTGGTTTAATATAAATTCGAGTTGGAATAAGCATTTTATTCCCCCATTTTTTACTATTAAGAGTTTTACGTGCAAGTGTGTAGCCATTTGAATGCAATCCAGAACTTTCAAGACCAATCAGAATATCGCCATCTTTTATTTGCTCGCCAGTTATTATCTCTTCTGTTATTATTCTCCCAACTACTGTAAAAGTAAGATCAAATGTCTTCTCATTTTTCAGCAGGTCAGGAACAATTGCGGTTTCTCCACCAATAATTGTGCAATCGCTCTCTTTAGCGCCATTAACTAATCCTTTCATTATTTCACTGATAAGTAAATCGTCTTCTTTAGCTAATGCAAGATAATCAACACCCACAAGCGATTCTGCGCCCATACAAACTATGTCATTAACGTTCATCGCAATTGCATCTATTCCAACAGTATCATACTTTTCAAGCTCTTGTGCAACAAGCACTTTTGTTCCAACTCCATCGCAATGTATAACTAACCGTTCGTTTCCAGCCTTGAATACACCACCATAATGCCCAAATATCTGGAATGGTGCGCCTTCTTTTCCTTGTCTTAGCTTAAAAGTAGAGCTTATCATCTGCCAAATACCTGCTTGCATTTTTTTAACATGAGAAACGTCAATTTGGTATTTCATAATAACCGTCGCAAGGAAACACACTAGCTTGTTGGTGGGAGGAATTGCGACATAACACTTATAAGGTTTCTCAAATATAAATGTTTGGTAT
>JBGFRY010000053.1:0-4923 GCA_041694845.1 Microcaldota archaeon | reverse complement strand
TATTATAACCAAAGGTGCGATTATTGAGACAGAAATCGGCAAGGCACGCGTGAGTAATCGTGTTGGTAAAGATGCAGTAATAAATGCAGTCATTGTTTAATCTCTTGTTGTTAAGTTATATTTGAGTAATAACTGTTTACATTGTTTTTTGTAGTTCCAGTTTTTTGAATAATGGTTTTGGCTCATTTATCTGGTGTCCTGCTTCTATTGATAATTTTCCAAGATCGTTCCATTTTTTTTGCCAGATGTTAAGTTGTTTGAACATTTTATCACTGGTACTAGGTAAAAATAGTCTGATCAATATTGCAAGATCCTTTACTGCATTCACTAAAAGATATAATGAAATTGCAGCAGTATTTCTGTCTTTTTTAACTAATTCCCATGGCTTTTGGTCTTGAAAGAACTTATTCCATCTGCTTGATAGTTCCATTACTTCGTCTAATGCTTGTTTTAGCTTATATTCGTTAAGAAGATTTGCGATGCTCTCTATTTTTTCATAATGGAATTGTTCAAATACTAATGATTTATTGCATTTAAAACTTGGTATTCTCGCATCAAAATTATTTTTTATGAATACTAGCGTTCGGTTTACTAGATTACCCAAATTTGCCAGAAGCTCGCTATTATTTTTTTCAACAAGAATCCGTTCTGAGAAATCACCATCTTCAAATGTAGAAATCTCACTAAGCAGACAGTAGCGTAATGGATCAAGTCCATACTGCTCGATTAGATAGAATGGGTCAATGATATTGCCGAGCGTTTTGGACATCTTCTGTCCTTCTACAGTTATGTAGCCATGAACAACTATTGCTTTTGGTAATTGAATCTTAGCAGAGAGGAGTATCGCTGGCCAGTAAACTGCATGAAAGCGCAGTATGCCCTTGCCGATTACATGTACATCTGCAGGCCAGTATTTGCTGAACTGCGATTCATTCTTACCATATCCAATACCAGTAATATAACAGCTAAGCGCATCAAACCATACATATATTATTTGTGATTGATCATTTTGAATCGGTACCCCCCATGTCTTTGCGCGTGTGGTAGAACGAGATATACTAAAATCCTGCAATCCACTCCTAATAAATGATAGTACTTCATTCTTACGGTTTTCAGGGATTATCTTTAACTCACCGCTTTCAATTAGTTGTTCTAGTTTTTGTTGATATCTCGAAAGCCTGAAGAAGTAATTCTTCTCTTCAACTACTTCTGGTTTTTTTTTGTGCTCAGGACATACGCCGTCTGGCAACTCACTTTCTTCATAAAAACTTTCACAGCCGACACAGTAAAGTCCACGATATTTTTTCTTGTATATGTCACCTGCATTGTTGCATAGTTGCCATAATTTGTGTACACCTGCCCAATGTTCATCTTTAATAGAGGATCGAACAAAACTTGTAAATGACAGACCAATGTCCTGTGCCATTTTTTTGAATATCGCTGCATTTTGCTCGCATAACTGTGCAGGTAAAATTCCTTTTGCTTCAGCAGCATGAACACTCTTAAGGCTGTTCTCATCTGCGCCTGTTGTTACCGCAACATCCTTTTCAAGCAATCTATGATATCTTGCAATTGCATCTGTTTGGACAAACTCTAAGGCATGACCTAAGTGTGGTGCTGCATTTACGTATGGTATTGCCGTTGTTATGTAAAATTTTTTCGTGTTTACTTCTACCACCTCGTGAGAGACTAGAACATTTACATACTATAAATTGTCAAATTAGTAACAATTACTATACGCAGCAAATTACTCTCTTACTCAACTTTATAAACGAAATTTCCTTCATGCGCTCTGGTATTCAGCTTTATTGCTACATCATCTCCTGCCTTTGCAGAATTGACGTTCTTGTATTCTATTTGCATAGAATCAATAACCTGTTCGAGAACCAGGCTACCGTCTTTGTGTTCTATTCGTACCTTGTCTCCTACCTTTAATTCACTATTCAAACTCAGCGCTGCTACATTTGGCTTTGAAAAAAAGTGCATAACCTTGCCAACAAGGATTTTTTTCATATTTCCACCGATGTGTTTACGAAGAGGAAATTATTAAACGTTTGTATTGGTAGAATTACTCATGCAAAACCTTTCTTATCTCTCTAAGATAGCAGGACTTGGTATCGAGCTACGTACTACCTCTAAGAATTTCTTTGTTGAAGAGATAACTTCTGATGGTACAATATTAAAACTAAATAAAAAAATTGAATGTATGGGGCAAGATGGGAAATTTACACAGTTCATTCTACAGAAATCTAACTGGTCAACAAATGATGCGATAAACGCAATTGCAAAAAAGCTACGTATTAGCTTTAAGTGTTTTAATGCAGCAGGCATGAAGGATAAAAATGCTACTACAACACAACGTATTTCTGCATTTGCTGTTTCTCCAGAGCAGATTCTTAATATTCAAATAAAAGACATAAAAGTGAATGGCGTATGGACTGCGAATGAAAAAGTAAAACTTGGCTCACTTCTTGGAAACAGATTTACTATAAAATTAAATAACGCAAATGAAAACTCGAAAAAAATTGTCGGAAAAATTTATTCTGAATTAGATGGTGCAGTACCGAACTATTTTGGAGAACAGAGATTCGGAACAACACGAAAAAATACACATGTTGTCGGTGAAAAAATAATCAAAGGTGATTTTGAAGCTGCTGTGATGACATATTTAACTTGTAGTGAGGGTGAGGAAAACGTATATGCAAATATCGCAAGAAAAGAGTTTGCATGTAATCGCGATTTTAAAACAGCACTCAAAATATTCCCCAGATATCTGCAGTTTGAGCGTTTAATGATTGCACATTTAGCAGAAAAACCACGAGATTACGTTAGAGCATTTCGCACATTGCCACGTAATATTCTACTTATGTTCGTGCATGCATTTCAGTCAATGTTGTTTAACGAAGCATTGTCTGATAGAATAAGAGAAGGCGATATTAGGCCAGAAGAAGGAGAGCATTACTGCGAAGAGAATAATTATGGATTTCCAGATATCCACAGAAAAAAAGATAATGGCAAATGGATTATTGGAAGATTAATAGGTTATGAAACTGAGCTAAATGAACGCGAATACAACTTGCTAAAGAAATACAATATAAAACGCACTAATTTCAAAGTAAAACAAATTCCAGAAATCAGCTCAAAAGGTACGTTTAGAGCATTGTTCGCACCATTAAAGGATTTTTCATTTTCTGGTAACACATTTAAATTTTCATTGCCTTCTGGAAGCTATGCAACTATGGCACTAAGGGAATTTTTGGATAAAGAAAAAGGGATGATATGAAAGAAGAAGGAATTGAATTCACAACAGCCAAAAATATATTCTACAATCAAGAAATGCAATTCTGCCGTAGTTTTTTTTCTTTGGCAGTTGGAGCAATAGGTGATAAAATAAATGTGCTTGATGCTTTCAGTGCAACAGGAATTCGCGGTATAAGATACACAAAGGAAAACAAAAATGTGAAAAAAATCGATTTTCTTGAGGCTAATGATTATGCAATTCCAATAATAAAAAAGAATTTGAAAAAAAACAAAATAAAAGCGAATATTATTAAAAATTTATACGAGAAGTATTTAACAGCAGAAGTTGCAGGCAAATTCTTTTTCTATGATTTTATTGAGATTGACTCATTTGGTACACCAGTGCTGTATCTATGGAGTACTTTTTATGGTCAGCAGAAAAAAAAGAGGTTTTATCTTTCTGTAACTGCCACAGATATGGCAGTGTTATGCGGTCATGAAACAAAAGCATGTCTAAAAAATTACCATAGTAAATCATTGAACAATGAATTTACACATGAAACTGGTATCCGCATATTGGTAAAGCGCATAGCAGATGCAGCTGTAGAATACAATTTCGGTATTACCCCACTAATTTCTATCAGCGATCGTCATTATATAAAAGTTCTTGTTGAAGTTGAGAACTGTGCAAAAAAAGCAAATGAAACTATTGCAAAACTTGGCTATATAAGCTATTGCAACGAATGCAGCTGGAGGATTGCAACAAAGCGGATGTATGGTAATTGTGCAGAATGCGATAGATTAACTGATTATGCAGGACAAATTTGGCTTGGTGAATTGCATGATCATACATTTTTGAATAAAATGGATGTATTAAACAAAAAAAGGAACTATGAACACTCGGAAGAAATCAGAAGAAAGATTACTCTTATGAAAAACGAAATAGGTATGCCTCAGTATTATTATAATATCCATGTAATGTGCAAACGAATAAATGCTAAAACTATTCCGAAACTAGATGCTGTAATTGATAAACTAAAGAAAAATGGTTTCAGAGCATCACGTACTCATTTTAATAGTAACTCGATCAAAACAGATGCTTCAATTAAAGAAGTATATAAAACTATTGGGCCCGAGAGGAATCGAACCCCTACTCTTCTGCATTCTAAAACCATTCTTACTCCTCAACTAGGAGGAATTTAGAATAGAGGGCTATAAGCAATTCTTCTAAGTCCTCTCTCTCGTCAAGCAAACGTCTTACCACTGTCTTATCACCATTCTTTCAAAAAAAGAAAGAAAGGTGGTATTCGACTACGGGCCCACAAATATATATTAAAATAATTTGCAACAGTATTAAAAACCCGATCAGAAAACCGTAAGTTCTCCAAGTGCAATCTTATTTGTTAATTCGGTTATATTCTCAAGTTGCGCATCTGCAATATACGCTGCCTTATCCTTAATTCTATCAAAATCTTTACTTATAATGCCTATGGAAGCAACGTGCGGTTCATCAATTGGTTTTCCGATCTGTGACAATAACGTTATAGTTACATCATCCACCACAGTACATTCTTTTGCAATTTGATTTGCTATCTCAAATGCAAGAACCGAATAAATCTTCCCAACATGGCTTACAGGATTCTTTCCTGCAGCAGCTTCTAAGGTCATACTTCTATAAGGTGT
>JBGFRY010000004.1:0-22140 GCA_041694845.1 Microcaldota archaeon | reverse complement strand
ATTTTTCTAAGGTTTTTCTACGCTCGAGCGAACGAATTTTTCGAATTTTTTGTTTGTTTTTGAAAATTTTCAGCAAGTCAATTCGAAATCTATCAGTTTTTATTTACTTTGCGGTTTACTGGTAATTGCCAAAACTATCTTATTTTCTGTATTTCTTTTCTATTTCTTCAATTTTTTCCTCAATTTTTTTTTCAGCTTCCAATCGCTCTAGTTCATAATCAGCCATATCAACAAATGACATTCCTTTTGCCAAATTTGGATGAACTTCATTTACTCGTTCGTATATCTGTTGCGCAATACGTCGATAATCAGTATGCCCCTGCCTTTGACTTCTTAATTCGCAAAAATGATAGATCTCCCGTAAGTTCATAGTGACATACCATCGCACTCTGTATGCAAAAGGAACAACATATTGCGCTTCTTTAGGCATTTTTTTAGTAATCTCCTGGTATGACTGTTTTCCAATTTCCATCGCATCACTGAATTCTTTTTCATAACCAGCATCAATAATTTCTTTTGGTATGTCATAACCATGGTAGCAGCTTAATAATTCTCTTTCTTGTGTTAATATTCTATGCCTATGTAGGTCTCGATAACAACCAAAATTAGCAAGAACATCAAACGTATAATAAACATTTTCAAATGCACGTCCTGGTTTTTGTCTTCTATTTCTTCTATCTCCTAAACATACGTCAATGAACTCTTGTCGTTTTCTATCATTCATAGAACGTGCGATCTCATAAAGCTTTTTCAATGGCAAATGAAGATAAGGATAGAGAGCATGTGCAACAATCTTTATCTCTGCATCGTTATCATACGCGATTAACGTTACACCTACATCTTCTTCTGTTAGATCGTTTCGTTTCCAAGTAGCCATTTCTGCGATTTTTTTCTTCCGTTCAGTCACATATCGTTGAAATTCTTTACCATGCTCAGAGCTTGCGCGTTTCACAAAAGAAGGAATCATTTTTCTCAGTTCTCCTTCTAGCGCGCTAGCCAACGCATTTATCTCAGCGAGCTCTGATATATACATCTTTGTAAGTAAATACTCGAATGCTCGACCATTACCATATGCACCCATATTAGTAACTGTTGATGCAGGTAACAACCCACGTAAAATATCACAGGTTTTTGCACGTACTGCAGCAGCATATGCTCGATCACTAACTCCTTTTTCGCATGGTGATCGTTCCTCAACATACTTCGAAATTTTTGGAATAAGGTTTGTATATGTTTCGAACAAATGATCGCATGCTGTTGCATATTGTTCTCTAAACTCGCTTTCCATTATTTTTGGTTCTTCATAATAAAGCCACTTCCCATTTTCATCCTTCTGGTCAAAATAGATATATCTTGTTGATTTTTCCAATGGACTTATACCAATACGCGAATCCTCTACAAATTTCGTTGCTATGTTCGATATTCCTTCAAGCGCAACATGTACACCTGCTAATTCAGCAACAGAATCATCTCCAAATCCAACAAGTACGCGGTCATAAAACTCTTCAGCCTTTTTTATCGCAACTACCTGATCAACACCAGAGCTTACTGTGTACTCAACAATTTCCTCAAAACCTGTTTCTGGTTTTTGTATAAATTCATCCAATAAAATGCGCCTTAAACTTTTTGTACTCCTTGAATAACGTGAAAAAAGCGCACCCTTCACAACCTCTGGCAGGTTCCTTAGTATAAATACGTTACGGTCGACATTAGTAACATATCGTTCGAGTAATCGCTTTTCTTCTTTAGTAAAAGACTCCATAGAAAGAACTCCTAAGATTAATTAGTAAAACAATTAAAAAAACAATCAAATAAGAAAAGAAAAATAGCCTTTTACATCTGCTTGGTAGTTTCAAAGCGTGTTCCTATATAGCCAAAGTTTTCGCGTTCTTCTGGTGTTCTTCTCATCTCCAAAGCCGTTTGCATATTTTCTATTACTTGTGGTAAATTTCTTGGATTGGCAAGATTGCCTTTCTGATTTGTTACTTCAACACCTATCTTAATAAGATCCATTCCAGTAATCTTTATTGGGGCTACAGCTTCGCTTGTGTCGTACCTGATTAACTGTTTTAGTAAACCAATTGCAAAAATCCCCTGAACAATTCGTTTTCCATCCTCTGTTTCTGAAAGAGATGCTGCTTTTGTATGTGTTACCCCTTTTTCTGATGAGTAAAACGTTGCCCGCAGAGTCTTTTCTGCCGCAAGATTCATCGTCAAAGTCATAGTATAACCACCAGGAATATTAACACTATAAACCACCGCGGTCTCTTGTGCCCCTTCTTTTTCATTCTGTTTATAATTACTCATCTAATCACCTCAATACGATGTATTTATTATATTAACAAAAAATATAAAAATTGGGCGGATTTCACATTTTTCAGTACTGAACAATCGCATTTTTAATTTCTCGTCGTAAATACATTATGAACTTCTATGCATCTACGACGGAAATTAATAAACAGATTTTTTTCTTCTTTAGTTTTTTTAAAGGAATCTCTTCAAACTCTAGTTTGCGATAGATAAGAGTAAAGAAATTTTTTACCTTTGAAAAATGGGTTAAATTATGGTAGCTTCGATCTTGCGTTCCATGCAAGACTCAGAACGCGAGACATAAGACCAGTGAGAAAAAGCATCAGTTTTTATTTACTTTCGGAAGTACTAATTTTTACTGGAAGCTCAAGTGTTTGTTTTGTTCCATCCCCAAATTCTATCTCAAAACAATTAGTAGTTTTCTTCACCATCGTTTTACTGTCAAATGGTCGACTTAATACAAATCTTGATTCCAACCTTTCATCTTCTAAAAAACGGAAGATCACACCTTTTTTGAATGAAGGAAATATTACTAGAAAGGTATTCCTGTCAAATATCTCAAGTACTGGTTTTGTTTCTTTCTTTACTTCCTCTTCAAAACCTTTTACATCCCACCCTGATACACCAGTGTCATCATTAGGGTCAACTATGTATCTTGATATCCTGCCATCTGTGAACATACCAACCACTGTCCAGTCGTCTATAACCCGACCGAATGTTAGTTTCCTACCCTTAAACGATGTCAGTAATGAGCGAGAGAGAGTACTAAACTCCCCTTCAACCGGTGGACCATAATAGGTTGCGTGTGTAAACGAATCTGTAGTCAAGAAAATTATATACTTTCCACACGAATAATCTACTACCTTACCACGGATACCCATTGTCCGTAAAAATATTTTCGTACCATCTGGCATAACTAACGCGCTTTCTTTTTTATCATACCTACACTCTAGCGTTTCTTGTGGTTCTTGCTTTTTATTTGTTTTCGTATTATCAACATCAGACTGCTTTTGAGTTATAGATGATAATCGAACCAGTCCTTCTTCTGCTGGTGCTCTCTTAACATACTGCAGCTGCGTATCGCCACGCGCGTTGAACGGTGAAAAATTAGCATTAGATACTGATGCTGACATTAAAAACATTGTCGCAAAAACAACAGACTTTCCTACTTTTTGCATGTGTAAAAATATGGAGCGATATGCTTTTAAACCTATCTATTTTCTCAATCTATTAAAACGCTTAATACTTTTAATAATTGTGGTCTGCCAGCAACTATTTTTGCAACCGTGCTAGCAAACTTTCCTTCCATCGCTTCTTTTAGATTCTTATTAGTTATCGCATTAAATATATAATTTAAATCATCATCATTCAGTTTTTCAAGCACTTTCCTTAACAACAATCGTTTTTTCATCTTTTTACCAGTTGTTTCACGCCATTCTTTCTCATAAGGATAAAGTAAACTTTTTGAATAATCATTATTTTCATACGCTCTTACTGCAGTATTTGCAGCGAGTACGCCAGAGTCCATTGCCATCGCAATACCACCCCCATGGATTGGGTCTACCTGTTTTGCAGCAGTACCAATAATCATAATATTATCTTTAACAAATTCATCCAATGGCGCTCCAACAGAAATAACACCACCAAATTCAAGTAGTTTGCTTGCATCTTTCAATTGAGGATGATCTGCAATAAACGTATCAAGCACTATTTTTGGATCAGCACCATTTATCCCATTTTTATAAGCATTCATTACATGGCCACCAATACCAATGCCAACATTTGCTTTTTTATCAGCCTTGGGAAAAATCCACAGATATCCACGGGTATAGATGCTCCCAAAATATAATTCAATCAGATTCTCATTGTCATACGGTTTCATTTCATATTGATAGCAAGTATCAACATCGTATAATGCATGAACAGTGCTAAACCCTGCCTTTTGAGCCATAATTGCTTCCATTCCTTCTGCAGATACAATCAGTGGTGCTCGTATCTCGTATGGATCGCGGCCTCCATGTGTAACAATAACACCACAAATCTTTCCATTATCGTGAACAAAGTTCAATGCACGAGTGTATGTAAGTACATGTGCACCTTTGTCTATTGCAAGCTCACATAGCCATTTGTCAAAAAACTTACGTTCCAACACCCATCCTTTTGTATTTTCATCTTTCCAAATCAAACTTTTTCCATTAGGCGCTACTACTTTTGCTCCAATTATCTCAGTAGAATACGCCTGCTTTGGCAAATCCAGTCCTTGCGCTATAACCTCTTGTTGTCCGAGTCCTTCTCCACAGCGAACAGGGACTCCAATTTCTTTTCTTTTGTCAATAATTAAAACTTCCATCCCATTCTGAGCTGCAATACGTGCAAAGCTTGAGCCAGCAGGCCCACCACCAATTACAATAGCGTCATAGTCATAATCCATAACAATCCTTCCAAATACTATCTAATTATCTCTTTAATGTGATTACATTAGCAGGACAAACACGAACGCATGCACCACAACTTACGCATTGTTCTGGGAAATGCTCTATCCTAGTTCCAATCAATTCCAATGCATTTTTAGGACAGACGGCAGCACATCCAGCACATAATATACACCCAGCATGTCTTATTTCAACTGCCATAACTCCATCCCATTAGATGATAGATACAAAACCATCATTTTTTTAGCATTTCAACAATCTTTTTCCCAAAAATGCTAGCAGAGCTTGGTCCATCTGCAGTTACTACATTTTCATCAACAATAAGTGGCTGGTCCTTATAAAGTGCACCATTTGCCTTTAACATTGCAACTGATTCCTTTGTCCTAAAAACAGTTGCTTGTCTATCAACAAGCACTCCTGCCTTTGCCAATACCATAGGTGCTAGGCAGATTCCAGCTACTAGCTTTCCTTTCTGCGCAATCTCACGTACGATGCGTATTGTATCGTTATTTTTAACCAACATTGACGTTCCAGCACCACCTACAACAACTACTGAATCAAAAAAATCCGGATTAACTTCGTGCACTGCAAAATCTGGATGGACAGTTGCACCTAACATTCCAGTTGCAGTAAGTCTATTCAAAGATGCAATTTTTACCTGATGACCTGCATGTTCAATTATTTCTTTTGGTACAAGCAATTCCTCATCTCTAAAACCATTTTGTGCGATTATCATTAATATATGTGCCATCAATTCACTTCGCAACTATTTACTGTTTCATCTTTGCAATTTTTTTAATAAAATCAACAAGCCTATTTGAATATCCAAACTCATTATCATACCATGCAGATATTTTAACCAGATTTCCAATACTCTTTGTTAAACCCCCATCTACTATTGCTGATTGCGTTGTCCCTATAATATCAACAGATACAAGAGGTTCTTCAGTATAACCTAATATCCCCTTAAGCTCCTCCTGGCTTGCTCTTTTTAACTCTTCATTTATTTCATTAGTAGTAGCTGGTGTTTTTAGCAGTAGAACCATATCATTCAAAGAACCATTAGGAACCGGTACTCTAAATGCAACACCATTCATCTTCCCTGCAAGCTGTGGCAGCACCTCACCAATTGCTTTTGCTGCACCAGTTGTTGTTGGTATTATACTAACAGCACCTGCGCGTGCCCTTCTCCAGTCTTTTTCATGACTCCCATCAAGAATTCTCTGATCGTTTGTATATGCATGTACTGTGCTTAAGAAGCCATTATCAATGCCATATTTCTTATCGATTACTTTCAATATTGGTGCAAGGCAATTTGTGGTACAAGAAGCAAGTGAAATAATTTGCATTTTTAGTTCGAATATCTCATCGTTTACCCCAGGAACAACAGTTACATCAACACCATTGCCTGGTGCTGAAACTACTACATAACTTGCACCTGCCTTTATATGTTTTTCTGCATCTTCTCGTTTTGTAAATTCCCCACTACTCTCCAAAACAAGATCAACACCAAGATCCTTCCATGGTAATTTCAATGGATCTGTTTCTCTTATCCATTTTATTTCATAACCATTTACAATAAGATTCCTGTTTCTTACCTCAACTTTACCAGGAAATTTTCCAAATACAGAATCATATCTAAAAAGATGGGCATGCATCTCCACAGTACTCCGCGTGTTTATTGCAACTACCTCAATTTCCTTTCCAAGAGACCCTTGTAATACTACTGCTCTTAAAAACATTTTGCCAATTCTACCAAATCCACTAATAGCGATCTTCATACTAACCTTCCCCAAACTAAAAAACATCTATTAAATATATGTTAGGTATTAACAGCGAATAATTATATATTTTACCATTTTCTAGGTTTTGTGCCACGTATATCACTCTCGAAAAAAATTCACATTTCATGTTGTGACAAAAATACGCGTTAATCAAAGATCCTGAAGGAGATAACGGAGGATCTTCTGTGCTTTTTTCATTTTGGCGCAAAGTTTATTTTCTAGTTAGCAATTTCTTATAAATTTTTTTCATTTAAGCACGTAAAGTAATTACTTTAAATAACTAAAGATTCTCTTTGGTAGTTAACTTAATCCGCGCAGTTATCAAAATATCCACACCAATTTTTTCTGTTTTTATTTCATTAACTTGTATCGCATCTGCTAGTCTTCTAATTCCAAATCCGCCAATTGGTGTTTTTGCATCCTTCCCTCCTATTATTTTTGGTGCGATAAAAAAACAGAACTCATCTACTAATCGTTCATCAATCATTGCACCATCTAATGTGCTTCCACCTTCTAATAATATAGATGTTATTCCTTCTTTTGCAACGATCTTCATGAATCTTTTCAGATTAACTTCACCATCTTTTCGTGGTGCAACAAAAACATTCACACCAATATGTTTAAGCGAATCCTTCTTCTTTTTATCAAAATTTTTTCCGCATCCAATAATCGTATTATCACAAGCATTTTTCAGTACGTTTGTATTTAACGGTATCCGTAATTTAGAATCAACTATTATACGAATAGGATCATGAGCACTTTTGAATCTACATGTTAATCTTGGATTATCCTTCAATACTGTTCCGATCCCAACCATAACAGCATCATGTTTGTCCCTCATCGCTCGTGCAAGCCTTCTAGACGCTTCACCAGAAATCCATTTAGATTCTCCGGTTTTTGTCGCAATTTTTCCATCAAGACTCATTGCAACCTTCATTGTTATATATGGCAGACCCTTCGTAATATATTTAATATACGCTTTATTCAACTCTCTTGCTTCTTTTTCGCATACCCCAATTTTAACCTCTATACCTGCTTTTCTAAATAAATTAATGCTTTTTCCATTTACATTTTTATTCGGATCCTTCGTAGCACAAACAATACGACTGAATTTTGCGTTTATTATTGCTGGCACGCATGGTGGAGTTTTTTTGTTTGAATGATAACAGGGTTCAAGTGTAACATAAAGAATTGCGTCTCTTGTTTGATCTTGCTTAAGATGTTTCATTGCTTCTATTTCTGCATGAGGAAGCCCACATCTTTGGTGATAGCCTCTTCCAATAATTCGACCACCCTTAACAATGATAGCACCTACTTTAGGATTAGGAGAAGTCCTGCCTTTTGCAGCAAGTGAGAGTGCAAGCTTCATAAACTCTTCATCGCGAGTCATAAATGCCCCATTTTCTTTTTCTTGGTTTCAAGATATTTTTTGTTGAATTTGTTTGGTTTTATCTTAAGCGGAATTCGCTCAACGATTTTTACCAAATTTCCTTCAAGCCCATTAAGCTTTTTTGGGTTGTTTGTTATCAACCTTATCTTCGTTATCTTGAGAAACTCGAGTATCTCTGCTGCAACAGAGTAATCTCGCAAATCAGGTGCAAAACCCAATGCAATGTTCGCTTCCACTGTATCTTTTCCAAGTTCTTGAAGTGCATACGCCTTTATCTTGTTCACAAGTCCAATACCTCTTCCTTCTTGGTCTAAGTAGATAAGCACTCCGTTGTTTTTAGAAATCATATAAAGCGATGTTTCTAACTGCGTCCTACAATCACATCTAAATGAACAGAACGTATCACCAGTAAGGCATTTGGAATGAATACGAACGTTCACTGGTTTTTTTATGAGCTTATTAATGTTTCCACTAATAAGTGCTAAGTGCTCATTTCCTTGTTTATCCACGAAAGCGTAAACATCAAATTTTCCAAAGTAAGTTGGAAGAACTGTCTTTGCTTCAAACTTAATTAGCATTTCTTCTCCTCTTTACAACTTTAGTTTTTTTATTCAATTACTCCTCTAATAATTTTTATAACTCCATTAACAGCACGTTCAGCATATCCTTTAGCACGTTCCTCTGCTTGCTCTATTGTTGCACCAGGCCCAATTATTCCAAAAGTAACAGGTTTCTTGAATTCCACTGAAAGTTCTTGCAATGTTTTTGCAGTTGCATTTGCGATTACGTTATCGTGATCTGTCCCACCCTTTACTATTGCGCCCAATACAACAACACCAGAAATTTTTTTATTCATTAATAATTTTTTAGTAGCAATAGGAGTATCATACGCACCAGGAACACCAACAATTTTTGCTATTTTAATACTATTTTTTACAGCATAATCTATAGCAGATTTGCCCATCCTTTCAGTTATCTCTTGATTGAATTCTGAAATAACGATCCCTATACATACTTCTTCCTCTACATAAACATCTTTTATTGGCTCTTCATCTTCCTTTCCTTGTCTTATCCCCTTTCCTGCATTTTCAATTAATTTATTTTTATTAATTATAATATTCACTGCATTATGAGTATGTTTTCGTATTCGGTTATTACAAATCTCAAAAAATTCCCGATTACACCAGGCTTCATTTTCATGGACAAATACTTCAATAATTGGTTTGTCTGTGAGCAATTTTGCAATCTGTATTCCAAGAGAAGACTCATGCGCGCATTGTCCATCTATTGGTGCACTACCGACCATACCAAGTGCAATAACAACATCACATTTTTCTTTTTTCAGAAGTAATTTGCATTCAACAGGCAAATCCTTTATGCCAGGAACTGTCGAGCGCACGACTTTAACAATATTCCTATAATTCTTCTTTAATTCATCTAATACAATCTCACCCATATTAACTCGTGAAAAAGTAGTGTCAACAATCCCAAGTTTTATTTTTTTAGTTTTTTTATTCTTTATTTTAAATTTTTTCATAGAGATCGTTACCCTCAACAAAAACAATTCCATGTTTTTTACAATATTGCGTTGCCTTTTCTTTACTCAAAGCCTTACCAAAATCAAGCATTTCGCAAAGCACCATTGTTGATGGAAGTCCAGCGCGTTTTGCCAGTTCAATTGAAAGTTCTGTATGCCCTTTTCTTTTATTAATTCCACGACTAATAAGTAAAAAAACATGTCCAGGAGTATAAAAATTTTTTATAAATTGTTTTTTTGAACAACCATTTTTGACTAACTCTGCAAAATTTCTTATTGTTAGCGCACGGTCATTGTCTGTTATCCCAGTATAAACTCTATTATGATTTATTGAAATTGAAAATGCTGGTTTATCCAAGTATGCAGTTTTCATACATTTCATATTTTTTATTGGTGAATTTTTAGAGCATACAAAATCAGCGAAGAATGGCAGATCCAATTTGTCAGCAATTTTTTCACTAACAGCAAGGCAAATTAATCCACCAGCATCATTACGCAGTGTTGCAATTTTTTCTGGCGTTACGGATATCGCATGAAAAATTAAATCAGCCTCTGCTTCGCGGTGGTCTCCGTCATATACTGCAATCATTTTACCGTGTCTAAGCGCAGCTAATGCCTTATCAATACTCATAATCAACCAAGCATTTTTTCATTATTACTATTTAAATAGTAATTACCAGAAAATTGGTAAGCAGTGTTAATGCCACATATGCAAATTAAACTAGTACTTCCGAAAGTAAATAAAAACTATGCTTTTTCTCACTGGTCTTGTGTCTCGCGTCCTGAGTCTTGCCTGGAACGCAAGATCGAATTTTCTGAACTAATCACATTGCAATTTTGATAGGCAAAACAACAAGATTATTTCTAAAGAAGTCAATTGATGTGTCAAAAGAAGTTCTGAACTGCTGTAAACTCGCTATGCATAACTATTTTAAAGTTTAAAGTAATTATAAATGTGAGGTGGTTAAGTGGATTATAAGATATTTTTTACAGTTTTGTTTGCAGGAATCTTGCTATTCGGATGCATTGGCGGAGGCCAGCAGGAAACTGGGGTTAACTATCCTAAAAAAGAATCAGGGCAAAGTGAAGGAGTAGCTACTGATAGTGGCACAACATTTGATTTAACTGGAAAAACTTGGGCAGAATTAGTCGCTCTTGATACTCCTATTGTGTGTACTGTAAAATATGATATGCTGTCTTTTATGCCTGGTTTAAAGAGTATGGTTATGTACATAAAAGGAAATAAACTCAAAGAGATGATTGTGACAACGCAAGAAGATGGAACACTTGTTACTATGGATACTATCTATAAAGAAGATGGCTACGTATATACGATATATGATGCAAAAACAATGACCGTGATGACCCAAGGAAAAATTATATGTGATGGAATAAAACATAAAACGAACGAAAGTGTAACTGAAAAACCATATGCTGATATTCATACTCTATTTAGTTGCAAACTAGGAACCTTTGGCGATGAGATGTTTGAGACTACTGGAAAATATTGTACAATGAAAGAGATCATGAAAGCACTTACTAGTAGTTAGGATCAATGTGCGTTAATAACCGATCTAGAGCAAAAAATCCAATGTGAACAAGCATATAATTTTGGCTGATGTTTTTTCTTTTTTTTATATGTTAGGAACTCAACAAATAGTTCTAGAGGGGCTCGTTACAAGAAGTATTTCTGCTAGTGGCAGCTACACCTATACAATAATAACATACGATGGGGCTATTTTTGAGTTTATCTCAAGCGAGTTTATCGCTGTTGGTTCAGCTGTGAAATCAACAGGTTTTATTGCAGATGACGGTTTAGTACACTCTCAAAAAATCGAATTACTTTCACCGCAGCGCGTGTCAGATCTTCTTGCAGTGATAGAGCAAAAGGTTTTGGATTCAATTAAACTAAATGATAGAGAATTATTAGTAAATGATGAGGTAATGAATACACTTAAACCAAACATTATTTTATTGGCAAAGAAATTACTAGCCACTAACAAACTTAATCGCTTTGTGTTATTGCGGTTTCACAATGATGCAGATGGAATTGCAGGTGCAATTGCATTGACCTCTTTTATGAAATGTAGAACATTCCAACAAAATTCTGCTATTTATGATACAGGAAACGCGATAAATGACTTAAGTTTGTTACAATGGACCTGGAAACCATTACTTGTGCTTTTGGATTTTGGTTCAAACAAAGAGAGCATTGCTGGTTTAAAATTAGTGCAAGCCAGCGGAGCAGAAATAATAATTATTGATCATCACCCTCCATCAGAAAAAATAAATGAATCTGGGATAAACTTTTTGAATTCTTGGAGCGCAAGTAAAAGTGATGATGAAACATGCGAGGATGAAGATCTTTCAAAATATACAGCAGGTTATATAGCCTGTGAGATTACAAGAATAGCTAATAGTGGGGTAATACAAGACGAAGAGATTAGACAACTGGCAGCAATCGCTTGTGCAGGAGATAAGAGCAAAATATTAGAAGTAAGACAGAGCCATAAAGATAGTGCATTGGTGCTTGATTTTATTGCTGCATACTCTCGTTATGGAAATTCACTTGAATTCTATAAATCAGTACTGAAAAACAGCGAACTTTTTAATTCAATACTAATACAGGCAAATGAGCAGATTTCAGGGATGCGCAAGGCTGCAAGGCTTACAATAAAAGAAAAGCGGATTAATGGACTTTGTGTCTATATACTAGATTTAGAAAATCTTGGGAAAGAAGATTATTTTCCTAGTAAGGGTAAAGTAACAACAAGCATCTTTGAGTTACTTATTGAAGAGAAACCAAATGATCCAATTCTTGTTATTGGGTATGGGTTACGTTCAGTTATCTTACGTTTTAACGATATTGCAGAAAAACAAGGCTTTGCGGCAAATGAATTAATAGAAAAGATAAAAATTACGATGAAGAATTTTGTTGATTCTGGTGGCGGTCATAGAAAAGCAGGAGCAGTTAGAACCAAAACAGGATTTGGAAAAGATGTTGTTGAAGAAATATTACGCGCATTATAATATTACTATAATCGTTTACTCCCAGCACTCCATATAGGTTCTTCAATTCTTTTTTTTCGATTTTCTGCACGTGCAAGTACAAAAAGCAGATCGCTTAACCTGTTCAAGTAGACTATTATTTGTTTGTTTATCTTTTCTCTAGCTGCTAATGTAACGACACGTCGTTCTACACGACGACAGATAGTTCTTGCAACATGCAAAAGCGCAGCAGTTTTTGTTCCACCTGGAAGAATAAAATGCCTCAATGTTGGAAGGGTTTCATCTATTCTGTCTATTACTTGTTCTAAATCAGTTATCTTCTGTAAGCTTATTATTGGTATCTGCTTACCTCCAGCAAGTTCTGCTCCAATAATAAAAAGCTCCTTCTGTACCTTTTGGAGGGTTTCTTTCAGTTCACTATCATCACTGTATGCAATTACAAGCCCAATGATTGCATTTAACTCGTCAACACTTCCGTACGCTTCTACTCTAGCATCTTCTTTTAGAACCTTTCTTCCATCCAAAAGAAATGTTTCTCCCTTATCACCAAGACGCGTGTAGATAGACATATTCTAACCAACACTATGTACTATATCAATTTTTTCCCATCATTTTCTATGTGAATGCAATTAACTGGGCAGGATTGTGCTGCATCCATATTGCACCCAAGGTCAGTTAATTCTGTTTTTTTTAATTTTGATTTCCCATCACTTGCCATTTCCCAATTCTCTGGACAAACAGCAACGCATGCTCCGCACCCAATACAAACATTCTTATCATGCATTATTCTAATAGTCATAAAATCACTCTTCAAAATATATTTTTACAGAATATGGCTTAAAAATCTACGTTTTTGGTTTGTAGCATAACTCTTTAAAACAATAATAAGAAAACTAACAAGTAAACGCAATCTATTTGTTTAATTTACGAATTATGCGACAACGTAACTGTCACAATAGTTAAATAACCCACATTCTAGTTTTGTCTAAAAGCCTTATAGTCAAACACTAAGGGCTAAGGTCCTGCGCTTGCAGATGTTTATATTAAGGAAGATCAGGGCTTTAGTCTGAAGCAGGATATACGGAGTGCAAACTCATGGCATATGCGCTCCTCATAGGTTTGAAAACTTAGGCTTCCCAACAGTACCTAGTTCTGAAGAAAAATACAGGGGCGTTTTATCTCGTACCACTGAGCTAGGCATTGTTGCCGTGCACCCTGAGTGTTTGTGAAAGCCATGAAACTTAACCATGGTTAATTAAAAATGGTTTTTAGTTAACTTTATAAATATTAAAGTGGAAGTAAAAATATGTATTTCATAACAGAACCAAAGAGCAAAAAGGAGGACTTTTTCAATTATGAATACGAGTATAATGAGATTAAAAAAGCAATAGCAAGGAAAGAAAAAATTATCTCTGTTGTGGGTGTTAGAAGGGTAGGAAAGACAAGCCTCATGAATGTCTTGTATCATCAGACAAAGGAACTCAAAGTATGGTTGGATGGAAGAGTTATTTCAGACCCAAAAAAAGAGGTTTTTTCTGCCATATATGGTGTTGTAAAAACAGGGAAATCTAAAATATTTGGAAAAATAGAAAGTCTAAATGTATCGGCTTTTGGGATAGGTCTTGAAGTAAAAATTGCTTCTGGGAGTATGGCAGAGATGGAGGACAAAATTAGAAAGACAGGCCAGATTTATGTTTTTATAGATGAAGCACAAAAAGCAAATATAAGTGATTTATCAAATATTTTGTCTTATTTTTATGATCGTTTTCCTAATGTTTCTTTTATTATTTCTGGAAGTGAGATAGGACTAATTGAGGATGTACTTGGAGAAGATGACAGTGAGCACTCCTTATATGGTAGACATATAACTAAAATTCTTATGAATAGGCTTGACAAAAGTAGAGGATTCGAATTTCTGAATAATGGATTTAATCAACTGAAAATAAAAATAAAGAAAGAGGAGATTTACGAAGCTATAGAGGAGTTGGATGGTTTGATAGGTTGGCTTACTTTATACGGTTATGAAAAAGGCATTATTAAAAGTAAGAAACCGCTTGAAAAAACTATTGAAATTGCATCTAGGATTGTTGCTTCTGAGCTTACGAACTTTTTCAAAAGGACAAAGAATAAAGGATTATATATAATAGTGCTAAGAGAGGCAAAAGGAATAACATGGACAGAACTTAAAGTGAGAACTGAGCACGAGCTTGGGAAACAATTAAATCCGAATTCTTTTACATTTGCAGTTGAGAAACTCATTAATTATTCATTTTTGGAAAAGCGAGATGGGAAATATTATTTGGCTGACCCACTCTTGTTGAAAGCTTCATTTTTGGTTGCTAAATGTTAGATAAGCTAATAGCATTAATTCGTCGTTAATTACACTACAACCTAGTTTGTAGCATAATTCTTTAAAATAATAGGATCGCATATAAAAAAACAAGCAAGTAAGAGCAATCTATTTGTTTAATTTGCGAATTGTGCGACAGCGCATGCGTTTTCGTTTACTGATTGGTTATATAAAATCTTCCTTCTCATTCTCTTCATCAATGAGTTATTGGTGGTATGATGAAAATCCATCTAAAGAAAGTAGAACCTAAAGAAGTAATGGACGAGTTTTTAGCAATAGCAGTATTCCAAGGAGAGAAATTACCATTCCCAGAAATAACAAAGTTTCTACGCAAAGATGAATTTGAAGGAAAGTTAGGACAAACATGTACAATAAGCACATTAGGTAGACTTAATTTCAAAAAATTATTTTTATATGGGTTTGGAGACGAGAGAGAGTTTACTCTTGATTATATAAGAAGATTTGCAGGTGCTGCTGTTCGGTATGCTACTACCACAAGGGCTAATACGTTCTCAATTACAATCTCGCAAATCACTGATAAAAATATTACAGAAGCAGTAGTTGAAGGCGTAATATTAGCGTCATATAAATGTACGAGGTTCAAAACAAAGAAGGATGAGCTTTTTGAAATAAAGGATTGTACGATTATTGGTGATGTTTCATCTGAATCTATAAGACATGCAGAAATTCTTACAAACACACAAAACTATGTTCGAGCACTATGTGAACTCCCTGCAAATCTTTTGACTCCGCAAAAGTTGGCAGAATATGCAAAAGAGCTTGCAAAAAAAGAAAAACTATCAGTACGAGTAATTGAAAAAGAGCAACTCAAAAAACTAGGTATGAATGCCTTGCTTGCTGTTGGTCAAGGCAGTACAAATCCTCCACTTCTTATATTACTTGAATATAACAAAAACAAAAAAAATCTCCCTCTTTGTGCAGTAGTTGGTAAAGGAGTAATGTTTGATTCTGGTGGTATTTCAATCAAGCCTGCCAAAGGTATGCATACAATGAAATATGATAAAAGCGGAGCGATAATCTCTCTTGGGGTAATAAAAGCAGCAGCGCAGTTAAATCTTCCTCTTCGTCTTCTTGCAGTTATACCAACTGTTGAAAATCTCCCATCAGGATCTGCGCAGAAACCTGGTGATATAATAACTGCATACAATGGTAAAACAATAGAAGTGCTAAATACAGATGCAGAAGGAAGGCTGATTTTGGCAGATGCACTAGCGTATGCCGTAGAAAACAAACCACATGTAATATTTGATGTTGCAACGCTTACTGGTGCTATGCTAACTTCTCTTGGGAGGCATGGGATTGGTTTGTTTAGCAATGATGATACATTAGCAAAGAACATTGAAGCTGCAGGTAAAAAAACATATGAGCGTGTCTGGCAATTTCCGTTATGGAAAGAATACAGTGAGATGATAAAAGGTGATTTTGCAGATATAAAAAATATGGCCAGTGAAGTCGGTGAAGCAAGTTCAATTACTGCCGCTTGTTTTTTAAAAGAATTTGTTGGTGATAGCAAATGGGCGCATCTTGATATTGCAAGTGTTGATTATGTTGAAACATATCATCCTTATTTTGAAAAAGGTGCAACAGGTATTGGTATGAGGCTTATTGTTGAAGCATTGGAGAGTTTAATGAGGAAAAAATTGTCGCATTAAAATGACTAGTGATCCACCATCTGCAATATTATCGCTTCTCCTGGTGCTTCCGAAAGTAAATAAAAACTGATGCTTTTTCTCACTGGTCTTGTGTCTCGCGTCCTGAGTCTTGCCTGGAACGCAAGATCGAAGCTACCATAATTTAATCTATTTTTCAGAGGTAAAAAATTTTCTGAACTAATCATATTGCAATTTTAATAGGCAAAACAACAAGATTATTTCTAAAGAAGTCAATTAATATGTTAAAAGAAGTTCGGAACTACTGCTTCTCGAACCTATATATTTATAATTGATTATTAGGAACTATACTATACTCCTAAACATATATTTAGATTATCATCATGGTGATTTTTAATGACTAAGATACGAATTACGCTAAGTGGTGAAGATCCTGCAGAACTTGAGGGGGTAGTATCTCAGATCAAGCAGTTATCTGCCACATTAGGTATGAAATTTATCGGACCTGTTCATATGCCACGTAAGCGTCTTTCTGTTACTACAAGGCGTACTCCATGCGGAGACGGAAGTGATACATATGAGCATTGGGAAAAAAGAATCTCAAAGAGACTTGTAGACATAGAAGGCGATGAAAAATACATAAAACAGGTTCTACGTATAAAGGTACCAACAACTGTTTTTGTAAAGATTTTACTTAGTTAAGATATGTCAAAACTTCTTTTAGATGAGATGCTCGTAAAGACTGCAAAGTTGTTACGTATTTTTGGTATTGATACTGCTTGCATAAAACCAAAGGATGACGATGAACTAATAACATACGCAATTAGATAAAATAGAGTATTAATAACAAAAGATGAAGGACTTGCGAAAAAATGTAAGAAATGGAAGATTCAATATTTACTCATCTATCGCAAACTCGCTCGCAGCATAAACTAACGTTATACTTGCTCTCATAAAGACGTTGCAATAGTTTTGATTTCACCTCATAAATCCCTCTCCTGATTTTTTCTAGAGTTTGGCCTATAGGAAGAAGAATAGAAGAGCAGTTTAAGATGAAAGTTCTGACTACTGAGATTAGAAAATATGCAAAAAACAAAAGAGTAATGTGACGACTCACTGCTACTTGTTTTATTTCTTGACTCATCTATCGCAAACTCGCTCGCAGCATAAACTAAGAACTTCCTCTTCTAATTTCTTCAAAATAAGAGTTTAAAAAGATACTTTAAAAAAACTAAAAAAAATCTATTTAAAAATGCGATTGTTCAGTCAGGACCAAAGCCCTGAGCTTGCAGATGTTTATATTGAGGAAGACAAGAGCTTTAGGTGGAAGCAGAATATACGGAATGCAAGCTCATTGTATGTACACTCATCCTAGGTTTGAAAACCTAGGCTTCTGCGCACACTGAGTATTTGAAGCATTCATCCCTTAGACAAGTCAAAGGGTCTTCTGCTAGTAGTAGATAAAGAAAAAGTTGCAAAAATAGTGCTTGCCAGTGTTATTAAAAATCATGAAAAATTCTGGTTGTGTGAAAAATGCAATAAAACGTACTGGGAAGGAAGTCATTGGCGGAATATTACGAAGATATATAAACATATTAGTTAATGAAATTATATTTTTACTGTTTATAAATAAAAACACTGAAAATGCATAGTTATTTAAATATAGTGAAAGTATATTTTCACTATGTATATACCAAGAGAAGAGGAAGTTGAAATTTTTAGAGCACTTACGAGAAAGGAAGCAACAGCGCTGATTGGCCCAAGAAGGGCTGGAAAAACTACAATTGCATTAAAAATTCTGGATGATTGGAAAAAAAATGGTAAACCTGGGCTCTATTTTGATCTTGAATCGCTTGATGCGCCTACATCTGCAATAGAGTTGAAAAAAGCAATTGATAAAGTTTCTAGGGGCGGATTAATTGTTCTTGATGAAGTGCAAGTTCTTGATAATTGGATAAAGGTCGTACGTGATGACGTTGAGAATGCAAAACACCACGTAGTTGTAACTGGTTCAAACTCTTCTCTTCTTTCCAAAGAGATTGCATCATCGCTTGGCGGTAGAGCAATACCAGAAAAAATTCTCACTCTCTCTTATAGAGATGCTAAAAAATGGGGCGTTGACTCACTTGAAGATTATATGAAAATAGGTGGATACCCAGAGTGTGTGTTGCGTCCATATGATGCATCAAAATTACATAAACTTTATTTGGAGCTTACGGTATTAAGGGATGTTGCTACTAGGAGAGGAATCCGTGAGATAAAACCTCTTAGCGATTTAGCTCTATTGCTTCTATCAGAACCAGGAAAAATGATCTCTGCAAAAAAAACTGCATCAAAACTAAGGATAAGTCAGCCAACGTTTCGCTCTTTTGTAGATGCATTAAATGATGCATTCCTTGTTCTTTCTATCCCTCCGTTTATAAGATCTCAACGAGAAAGAATAGTGGCTGAGGCAAAACATTATGCCTATGATATTGGAATGCAACGCTCTGTAAGCATTTCAAGTGAAGATGATTACGAAAGAAGACTCGAGAACCTTATTGCAATAGAGCTCATAAGAAATGACTACTCAGTTTCATACATAAAAACTGAAAATATGGAATGCGATTTTATAGCGCAGAAGTTCGGATGTGAAAATGTAGCGATTCAAGTGTGGAGCGGTGATGGAACACCACCAGAACGAGAAATTGAAGGATTGAAAATAGGTATGAAACAGGCAAAAGCAAAAGGGTTATTTTTAAGTAAAGCTAAGATAGAGACCATTCCAAAAAATATAGAAACAAAGACAGTAGAGAGATGGATGCTTGGTTTATAATTTGTTAATATATTAATATTACCAAACAACTCTCAAATTAGTATTTGTCTTTACAGATTGTATTACTTTAGAATAATCTAAATAATGGGCATATGCATTGACTTCTACTGGATAATTACCTGCCTTTGTTTGATTTGTGCTCCAAATAGTAACTGTTACTTCTCTTGTTTCTCCAGGCTCGATCTTACCTACTCTTTTTTCAATATGTTTATTAATCACTGTAGGTTCGAATCCAATGAGTTCTTTTTTTGGTACAAGAACGTCAAACGAAACTAACTGCTCTTGGTTAGTTATATTTGTTACTCTTACTATCAATGTTGTAGAACCGACTTTCATTGCCGCGAGTCTGAAAGGAGTGAATCCTAGAGAAACACGCAATGGTGTTGTTGATCCACTCTTCTCAGAACTTTCCGAACCACCTAATAAATCATCAAGTAAACCCATATTATCGCCTTCATTTCTTTCTTAAAAAAACTAATCCAATTTTTATTGAATAACCTTTTTAATACTTCTACTTAAATAGAATTAACTGGTTTTGTTGTGGTTTCAATTAAAAGAGCGCTAGTGAGCGTGTTCAACAAAAATGGTATAGTTGAATTTTGCCGCAGCCTCGCATCTCTTGGTATCGAAATCTTGTCAACAGGTGGCACTGCCAAACTACTTACTAACTCAGGCATCAAAATAACAGAAGTTTCTGATTTTACTGGATTTCCAGAAATGATGGACGGCAGAATAAAAACACTTCATCCGAAAATACATGGAGGAATAGTTGCAGATAGAAAGAGAAGGGAACATTTAGAACAAGCAAAGAAAAGCAGCTTCGAACTAATTGATCTTGTTGTTGTAAATTTCTATCCATTTGAGCAAGTTATTAGTAATACTAAAACTACAATTAATGAAGCAATTGAAAATATCGACATCGGCGGGCCTGCAATGCTAAGAAGCGCTGCAAAAAACTTTGAATCAGTAACAGTAGTTTGCAATCCTAATAAGTACAAAATTATAATTGATGAATTAAAAAATAATGGAAAAATTTCTGAAAAAACACGTCGCGAGTTAATGGTGGAATCTCTGGATTATGTTGCACATTATGATGTTGTAATCGCAAATTATTTTAGAAAACAATTCAAAGATGAGAGGTTTCCAGAGTATCTTACTGTTTCTATGAAAAAAAAGATCGACCTTCGTTATGGTGAAAACCATCATCAAAATGCTGCGCTTTATGCTGATGAGAATGCAACTGATGAGTCAATTGTTGGCGCTAGCATAGTAAAGGAGGGAAAGCGTCTTTCTTATAATAATGTTCTTGATGCAAACGCAGCGCTTGAATTAATAAAAGAATTCGAAGAGCCAACTGCGGTGGTGATAAAGCATAACAATCCAAGTGGTGTAGCTTCTTTGAATGATATTGTTGAGGCATATAAAACTGCACGTTCTGTTGATCCAGAAGCAGCTTTTGGTGGAATTGTAGCAGTGAATAGAAAAGTTGAGAGTGATCTTGCAAAAGAGATTCTCACAACTTTCGTGGAACTTGTTCTTGCACCTGATTTCAGCGAAGATGCAAAAGCTCTTCTAAATGAAAGAAAGAATTTACGGGTTATTCAAGTAAAAATACCTAAGAAACGACAGCCGTATATAGAGTATCGAAGTATCTTTGGGGGTATACTTATACAGGATGCAGATGTTATTTTGCATAATGAAGCAAATTTGAAAGTAGTAACAAAAAGAAAACCAACAGATTATGAGATGCAATCAATGATATATGCATGGAGGATTGCAAAATATGTAAAATCAAATTCTATTGTTTTTACTAAAGAAAATCGTGCTGTTGGTATTGGTGCAGGACAGATGAAACGTGTTGATGCTGCTAAACTAGCAGCAATGGTTGCGAAAGACTATTCTGGCCAAGATAGTTTGAAAGGATGTGCAATGGCAAGCGATGCATTTTTTCCATTTAGAGATGGAATTGATTTTGCTGCAAAATTAGGTATTGTTGCAATAATCCAACCAGGTGGCTCGATAAAAGATGCTGAAGTAATTAAAGCAGCAGATGAACAAAACATTGCAATGGTTTTTACTGGAACTAGGCATTTTAGACACTAAGGTGTACATCAAACTGTATACTTATTTATAGATATGACCTATTAAAAAAACAGTTTGACTATAAAAAAGAAAAAAAGTACCATTTTATAGATTCATTACTCTATCGTCTGATTTCAAGTTTGAGCGAAACCAAAATGGCAAGCGAATAGGCAATATTGAGGGAGTTGCAGCATCCCATATTTACAGATATGGGCAGTTAAACAGAGCTGGAATCGGTTTTTACAATGATGGTAAATACGAAGTTGATATTATCTTAAAGGATAGAGATTCATTTACTCCTGTTGATGTAAAATGGGTTGAGAAGGTTTGTTCAGAGAACTGGCGCGGGCTTTATAAATTAGGAAAAGGTATTCTTCTTACCAAGAATGAGGCTGGATTTGAAAAAGGTAGGTATCTGAAAATTCCTGTACCAGTATTTCTAGCGCTTTTGGATATTCCAGCTTTAATTCCGATTAGATGCATGTAATCAAAAATCCCGTCGGCCCGATTTCCATTTCCTATCTTAGGTCTTGAACGAGCAACCTATCGGTATCAGAGCGACTCATTATCAGCATAAAAACGCTGAAAACAAACTTTGGCCCAGTAAAATTACTGTACAGCCGATCGCTCTACCACTGCTCAAGCGTCTCTTGCGTTTCATGTCCTGACTTTCGCTGAAATAAAACGAGACCCAGAACCTCAAGACTTCTGTTGAGCTACGACGGGTGAGATATAATTTAATTAGTAACTCCTTAAAAATGTATTTTTGTATTGTGCGAATGAACTACCTATGGACAAGT
>JBGFRY010000021.1:0-5179 GCA_041694845.1 Microcaldota archaeon | reverse complement strand
TGTCGCAATTTCTCCAACCAACAAGTTAGTGGATTTACTTGCGACGGTTATTATGAACGAAAAGACCAAGATACCATTGCTGTTGCTTTCCTTTGATGCAATGGAGAGGTTTAGCAGACGCTTTAGAGACGCAGGCATCATTCTTGCAAAGATGAAGCCAGGTTTAGAAAATGATTTAAAAGCGCTTGACATAGATATCCCACCAGATAGCTATGCCTTTGGCTCGTTTCTCTCTGCTTTATTATATGGGGTAATATTTTTTCTAATAACTGTTTTTATTTTAGAACTTAGAGGCGGGTATGAAGAGGAATTTTTGTACAAAATAGCTACAGTAGTTGGAATTGCATTTCTCTTGATATTTTTCGTTCTTCATCTTATCTACCCAAAAATAGTTGCAAAGAAAACTGCTACAAAAGAGAATAAAGACCTGTTGTTTGCATTGCGTGATATGATGATGATGGTTGAATCAGGTGTTCTTTTATTTGATGCAATGAAAAGTGTTGCCAGATCAGATTATGGACATGCATCAAAGGATTTTGAAAAAGTAATAAAAAAAATAGATGCTGGCATGCCAGAGCGCGAGGCATTAAAACAACTTGCATTGACCAGTGAAAGTGAATATATGAAACGTGCAAGCTGGCAGCTTGTTAATGCGCTTGAGTCTGGAGCCACTGTCGAGAATGCATTGACAAGCATTGTGGCTGCGCTTGAAGAACAGATGTATAGAGATATAAGAAATTATTCTGTAAACTTAAACTTTCTGATGCTAATATATATGCTGGTGGCAGCAGCAATGCCTGCACTTGGGATAACTTTTCTAACTATCCTATCAACATTTAGTGGTGTTGGAATTACTGCACAAACTATATGGATTGTAATAAGCGCTTCTTTAATCGCTCAGATTGTACTAATCGGATATATGATCGCAACAAGACCAGAGATTTTTGGTGGATGAGAATGGTGGATAAAAAATGTCTCAAATAAGATTATGGACGTATAGAAGAACTGCAGGGATTTTCCCAAAATTTATAATAAAAAATATAGAAAAACAATTATCATATTCAGGCATTAGTGAGGATGCACAGGAATGGATTGGACGAAGATTCCTACTCTCATTGCTTTTCTCATTTTCATGCGTTCTTTTTTACGTACAGTACTTTGCTTATACAATAGATCTCTTAGTTGCTGGCATAGCTCTCCTTGCGTTTAGCGTATTATTGTTTATATTTTACTTAGAACTATTTTTTACTGCCAATGAACGCACCAAAAACTTAGAAAAAGTATTACCTGATTTTCTTCTTCTTATGGTTTCAAATCTTAGAGCAGGGTTGCCACTATTTAGCGCTTTTGTGCATTCTGCAAAGCCAGAGTTTGGTGCATTATATCAAGAAATAAAGAATACAACTGCTAAAATGGGTGGAAAAGCATCTGTAAGCGATGCACTTCTAGACTTAAGTTCTCATTTTAATTCTCCTATTTTTAGAAGAGTAGTGGTATTTTTTGTGAAAGGAATGAAAGCTGGCGGCCAAATCGCCAAGTTACTCGATCGCAGTGCAGATGAAATTAGAAAAATACAGGATCTTAGAAACGAACTCCTATCAGGTACACGAACTTATTCAATATTTCTTCTATTTATTGTTGTATTAATAATGCCATTCCTTCTTGCAGTTTCAACACATTTTCTTTCTACATTTCTTGTTATACAGAGTGATAAACACATAACATCTATTGAAGGTAGCGAGGAAATCGCAGTATTTTCAGGAAAGATCTTAATAACACCAGAAGAAATGGCAAATATATCAATAATCATGCTTATCATAACGAGTTTTTTGGTCTCTGCACTTATTGGTGTTATTATCACTGGCATGCCACACTATGGAATAAAATATTTCCTAATAATAGCAGTTGTATCCACTAGCGCATTTATAATGATGCGCGAAATAATCAAAGGTATGCTTTCTGCATTTGTTGGAGTTTAATAAATAAGTGCATCAAAAATTTGCGTACAGAAAAACAGAGCGGTGGTTATTATAAAACTAATATTCTATGGTGGTGCAAAAGAAGTAGGGAGAATGTGCGGTCTTCTTGAGTATGAAAATAAACACTTGCTGCTAGATTGTGGTGTTAAGCTAAGTGAGGAAGTAGAGTATCCAATACTTGAAGCTAGTGATATAAAAAGAATAAAGAGAATATTCATAAGTCATGCACATCTTGATCATTGTGGCTATCTCCCTCATTTTTTTGCAAGAGGCGGGCATGCAAAAGTAATTCTTACTAAACCAACAAGAGATATAATGGCAGTGCTTCTTGCAGACTATCATAGGTTACAACGTCAGCACCAATTTAAACTACAACATGTAGATCAGGCTCTTCAGTCATCTACAATCACTGAACCAAATCAAACAAACAATGAGTTTACACTATTTAATTCAGGCCATATTATCGGTAGCACAATGATTCATATAAACAGTGGCAATGGAATCTTATATACTGGAGATCTCTCTCTACGAAAAAGCCGCATATTGGAAGGATGTGAACGCAATCTAAAAGCTGAAACATTAGTAATAGAAAATACATATGGTGGTCATGATGATATACTGCCAAGTGCAAAAGATGCAACGCAAAAACTTATTGAGATTATAGAAGGAACATTGATGCAAGGTGGGTGGTTATTGATTCCTGCATTTGCTGTTGGCAGGGCACAGGAAATTCTTCTTACATTAGACGATTACATGCGCTCTGGCGGTCTTTCGCATACTAAAGTGTATGTTGAAGGAATGATAAACAAGGTATTGCGCATTCATAGACACAATGCGATATACGCAAACGAAGACATCAAACGAAGAATTCTCATGAGTGAGGATGACCCGTTTAAGAGTAAATTTTTCAATATTTCACGATCAAAAACACGTGATGATGTCCTAAAAGAACCTGCAATAATTGTTTCAACATCTGGCATGCTTACTGGAGGACCGGTCTTATTTTATCTTGATAAACTTGCAGAGAATCATCGTAATACCTTGGTGTTCATTGGTTATCAAGGAAAAGGAACTTTAGGCAGAAAAATTGCTGATGGTGAAAGAGAAATTATTTTAAATAAGAGAAAACTTGAAATAAAAATGCGCGTTGAAAAAGTAAAACTCTCTGCGCACGCAGATTATAATGAGCTTGTCCAATTTATAAAAGGGATAAGAGCACTGAAGCGTGTTATCTTAGTGCATGGAGAAAAGAATGAACTAAAGGATGTACTTGAGAAGCAATATGAAGTTATCGTGCCAAATATTGGAGAGGAACTAAAATTCTGACAGGATTTATTTCCTATTTTTAGGAAAGAATTGAGTTAAAGTTTCCTGAAATTGGGGAAGTTTAGAACAACCCTAATAAAATCAGTTGTTTATCTCCTATTACCAGGGTTTTTTCTTCGAATCCCTTAAGCTGCTCTTTTATTTTTGAAATCCCGCCTATCTCAATAACTATTCTTTTCTTTCCCCTTTCCACAATATAATCTGGATCCTTTTTCATTCCTTTTATGGTGCTCACATTCCACCCTCTTGCTCTTAGACAAAAAACTGCCATCTCCTCCTTTAATGCCCCTTCATTTACCTGCATTCCAATCTCATTGCATATTGCTTTTCTCATAATGGGATGATAAAACATGAGTTTAGGGTCTCCTCTTATTAACTTTGCTCCTTTTCCATATGGTCTTACTACTCTCAGAATCTTCATTGATCCAAGTAATGAGATTAGATAATATGTTTTGTTTTTACTGATTTCTAAATGCTTAGAAAGAGAGTGAATACTAAACTCACCAAGTGACGAAGTTGCTAGGAATGTAAGTACCTTGTCCATGGAAACAATCATCTCACCATCTACTCTAGGCAGAAATGTTGCGTCTTCTACTATTGACTTGCGTATACTATTGTAAATGCTTTGCAATGTCTTCTCTCTGTAAGAAAAATAAACAGGTAGTGCTCCACCATCTAGATAATTTTTATATACTTCGTATAACGATGGTCTTTCTGCAAGAAATTTTACTGTTGTATTCATATCAGCCCATGCATCTGTTTGTTCAACATTCCTACCATCAAGCCAAGCAAATTCCCTTATAGAAAGCGGTTCAACTTCAATCACTTCATATCTTCTTTCTGGCTCGAAAGCAAGCGGAGCGCTTCCTGAAACTATAATAGAGATATTAGGGAACTCGTCATATAGCGATTTTGTATCTTCTTTCCATTTTTTGTAATGATGGATCTCATCAATGAGAATGGTTGTGTTGCCATCGAGTATAAATCTTTTCCCTAACTCATACAAAGAGTACAGTCTAACATATGCGTTATCCATCGAAAAATAGATCGCACCTTCTTTCATCAGCTGAAGCAATGCTGTGGTTTTTCCAACTCCTCGAAAGCCTCTTAAAACTTTTATTCTAGGTTCTTTTCCAACTTCAATTTTAGAGAGAAAAAACCTCTTTTTGAAATTTTTAGTATTTTTTACAAGGCGAAGTGCAGCTTCTTCTATCTCAATAGTATTGATGTCTGCCATAATATGTTTTTATATATCCATTTTTTAAATTTTCCTATTTTTAGGAAAGAATTGAGTTAAAGTTTCCTGAAATTGGGAAATCAAAGCTAGATAACATCGGCACAACTCTGCCCGTAAACAATAATTCTAGCAGGTTGTGCATTAACTGTTTTTCCTTTTTGGCTTGTAACCTTTGCATTTAATATCCCTATACCTTGGTTTGCTGCAGTAAATACCCCATTTACCTTATCAAAAGCACTGATTATTGTCGCTGGAATCCCAGAAAGATCCCAGTCAACAGAGGAATAACCAATACCAGAGCCGTTAGTAGCAAAGCAGAGTATATTGAAATTTCGCTTCTGACCAGGATAAAGATAAGCTACGGAAGGGGTAATTCTACATTTATCAATGTCTTTTTTGTCATCATCGCCGTTTGTTTCAATAGTACCTGGTCCCATAACAGTTATTGGCGCACTACAGATGTTACAAACATTGGATTCTGTACCTTTTATTATTGATGTTACTGCCCTTATCAATCCTTTAACTGTGCTATTTTCAGGAGGTTGTGAAGTTATATTTATTATTGCGTTTTCGTCAGTAGCTTTGGTTACCCATTCATAGTTCAATTCTTCTATAAACCAATTAGTATTCTTACATG
>JBGFRY010000050.1:0-5334 GCA_041694845.1 Microcaldota archaeon | reverse complement strand
GTATGGGGTAAGTGACGATAAAGTAGAAGAGATAAGTAAATTGTTTGAAAGATCGAATAGACATATGGATGTTGTGTCATTTGTCATACTATTAGAAAGATATGGCTTGAATAGATATGTAATTAATGATTTCTTGAAAGAAGCTGGGCTTGATGATAGTACTATCATAAGCATATCTGCAAAAGTAGATATGAAAAAAAGTGAAGTTGACGGGAGCTTCGAATTAACACAAGTTGTATTAGAGAGGTGAGAGTATATGTCTGCTAAGAAATGTATAATCTGCCAACAGGATGTTGTTACTAGCAAATCGGCAAAGGTAAAGGATGATTTTGTAATAAGGGCAATACGAAAAATAAAGAGTACATTGAGAATTTCTCAAGGTAATGAATTGTATGTGTGCGAAAAAGATCTTATTACCCATAGAGAGAAAAGGAAAAAATTTGAAAGGAGTGTCGTGATTTGGAGTACAATTGCATTGCTCTTAGCAGTAATCATTGTTGGGCTACCGCTCTTAACTGGGAGGTTAACAGTAGAAATTTTTGCATCTGCCATAGCAATAGGGGTACTTATGGTGGCTCTTGTTACACTTTTTGAGTATACGCCAGCAGTTGAGGACCAAGTAGCTGAAGAAAATGGACAGAAGCCAAAAGCACCGTACAAAAAAAAGAAAAGGTGAATGCAAATGCTTGAAAAACCATCACAGCATAGTCAAAAGGCACTTTCTGGTATGCCAGCTGTAGATGCACTTAAAATAAGTGGTAATCTAAAAAAGAGTATAAAAGAAGTTGCTGACCTGTTGAAAACCATTTCGTTTTTAGAAGTTGTGCAAGAGAAAGAACTTGTAAACGCCGCTTATATTGAAAGTAGGGATATAACAAAAGCGCCGTATCTCTTTTCAATATTAAAAATAAAGAAAGAGGAAATAGAGGTATTGTACTCTATCCCACCGGAGATTGCTCCAAAAAAACGAAAATTAGATATAGTTAGATATCTATTGAATATTCTTAGTCTCTTAGAACAAGTGTTTTCCATTGATCAAAAAACAATCTACCAGTTAATCGAGCTCGTAACAAGGGAAATGAGTGAAGATATTACGTTGGAGCAGTCTAAAATGTTTATAGTATATGATACAGTGAAAAAAGAGAATGAAGTACTAAAAAAGAAAATTGAAAGATTAAACGAAGAAAATGAAGCTTTGAGAAATAAACATTATGAATTAAAAGGCAAATATGATGAGATTTTGCTCAGAATAAGAGATCTTGAGTCATTATCTGATGAAACATTAAAAACAAGAGTACAAGAATGGGTTAGTGAACATCAAGGTGAAATTAATGTCTATGAATTCTGTAAAGTTTATAAAGTCAGTGAAACAAGAGTAGAGGAAATTTTGAATAAATTAGTCAGTGAAGGATATCTAGAACTCGCGGAGTAGTGGGTTCTTTATGGTAGAATTAAAAAAAATCAAGATAACAAAGAAGTTATATAAATTCGAAATAAAGAAGAAGTACTTTCAAGTTAGATATTATAAAATAAAGGAAAAAAAATTTATTGAAAAAATTGGAGAGAGTATTAGTAAAATATTTGCATCTCAAAAACAAAAAAAAGCAGGATTTGAAGCCTATTCAGATATAGAAAAGCAACAACGTGGATTTAATACGATTATTCTTAGTGTTGCAATAATATTTGCATTTCTTGCAATAGCTGGAGTTTGGCTCTATCTAACTGTTTTAAGTATCCCAGTAATTACGACTCCAATAAATGAATCATTTAAACCATACATAACTGTTGACATTGTTAACGGGGATATTATAACTGCTGGTAACATCTATCAAAATGAACATGTAGCATATGTGACATTACACTCTTTATATAAAGGGTTGAAAAACTTCAATGTAACATTATCATTATACCGCGAAAAACCTTCATTTGAGATTTTTTTAATTAAAAGCGAGAGAGAAATAGCAGAAACTAAACTGTATCCTAATTTTATTAAACTGCTGAGAAAAAATTTACAAGATAAAGAAATAGCAATGAGTGAAATTAACTTTGCACAATTAGAAACACTGCCAAAAGGCGCGATAGTTCTCATTCCAACTGGATCGATACCAGAGGAGATTCTAGGAATAAACAGCAATATAAAAATAAGAGAATTAATGGAAAGGGGCGTTGTCTTTATTTATATAGGAAAGGCATTTACAACAAGTATACTTCATGGAAGTACACTTCTACTCCCGCCACCAGGTATAGTTGAAGGAATAGGATTTAGTTTTACAGAAAATATACAACTTACTGTTGATGAAAAGTTTCATTTACAGCAGCCACGCTACAAGGCAACAGGGATTTCTTTAGGTGCAGGAGGCAGAGTTGAGAATAGATTACAATATGGTTTCCTATCAATAGTAAAAATTGGTGAAGGCGCCTTTGTATTTGTTCCACAAACACTTGATGGTGGATGGGAAGATGATGCAGTTTTAGCAGTAGAGGATGTCACTAAAATTATAACAGAAACACCATGGATGACTTTGATAAACATGCCAATAACGTATGTTTTTAATGAAACAAAAAACCTATCTGAATATGTTAATATTTTTAGTAATCAAATTGATCAAACGTCAATCTTTCCATCCAGTGCAAAGATTGAAATTATTGCGACTACAATAGATGCAGAGAAAAAAGAGATAATAGAAATGATCCCACTACAGAAAAAAACTCCAGGTGAACTTTATGTGGAGGAGGGTGTTTCGATTGCGCCGACTGATATAACAGGAAAAACTGTAAGAATGACTGCCAAACCAAACAGCCAAGTACCTGAAGAACGCTTTCTTTATTTAATGTTTACTCAAGGAGGAAAGGAAGTTGGCGAAAAGGAAGCACTAGGAAGCAGAAATACGCAAACAGAAAGTACGCTAACCCCTAAGATCCATTTAGACAGTGGTGAATATGTTGCTCATTTAGTAGATGATGAAGAAACAGAATATGCTGCAACCTATTTGAAAGTTGTTGCAGTAGATATTAAATATACTGGGAGTGAAGAGGGAGCGAAATACTCTTTCTCTATTGAGAAGGATGGAAAACCTAAAAAGATAGAGAATATAGTGGTAAAAGTTAATGGAGGTAAGTATGGCAATTATTCTTTTTCTGGAGTGTCAAAGATAACTGTTGATGTCTTAAAGTTTACAGGTCCTGATGGTCTTCCACAAAGTAAAACACCATACGAGTTCACATTTATAATAGGAAAACTTAAGAAAAACATTCCAATTTCAATCCCAAAAAAGACAACAATTATAGATGAACCACTATTCCAAGCTAGCGTAGTCTTCTCAATTGTGATTTTAGGAATAGGTTTCTATTTTGCAAGAAAAGAGCCAGTAATCTATCTTCTTGATATCCCTGATTTCCCACCGCTCTCAAGAATCAAAATACCAATAACTAAAGAAACTGTAAAGAGTGTCTTCGAAAAAGTAAATGATGACTATAAATGGAAGTGCACGCCTCTTACTATTGCTGAAATAAAAAACGGATTTAAAAAGATATTCCATAAAGGAAAACCAATTTTTATAAGCGATTATAATGCACAGTATATATTGCATGAGCTTATCCAGAGTAATGAAATAGAGGAATATATGAATTACTATGGTTTAAGTGATTGGGAGGAGAAATCGAATTACAGTGTAAAATACCTTGCTGTACTGAGAAAAATGAGAGACATATGTGTAAATAACGCTGTTCATTTTACACAATTAGGAGAATCAAAAATAAGTGATAGCAAGATAACTTGTATTGGACAGGAAATGTACGTACATATATATGATAGCAATTCACCTGAAAGAGTAAAAAAGATTGCAAAAGGGATACTTGCAACAATTAGAACCGGTATTAATATAATATTGTTCATAACCCAAGCTGACAAGAAAGAATTTGAGATGTTCTTTGCATCTTCCTCACAAGCATTTTTGATATTAAAATTAGAGTATGAGGGGCGTTCACTACTGCTTTTAACAATTGATGAATTTGAAAAGATGATAAGGGAACTTCAGCACATATAGCACATTGGTTATTAGTCAATCTTTACCCCAATAGAAGCGTAAAGATTAAGCAGTGCGTCTGTTGTTTTTTTAATGTCTAAATTTCTTGCAGTTTCAATTGCGTGCTGACTCAATTTCGTTTTATTATTGATAGCAGTAATAATTTTTTCTGACAGATCAAAATGATCGTTGAATATATATCCGTTAACACCATCTTTAACAAATTCGGCAGGAGCTGCTTGTTTTGAAACTACAGCTGGTGTGCCTGCTGCCATTGCCTCTAAAAATGCCATACCCTGAGTATCAAATAGTGATGAGAATAGAAAAACATCTGCAGCAGCATAGAGACTACGAAGGTTTTCATTATCAACATACCCTGTAAAAACAAAATGGGATTGTAAAGAATTCTTTGCAACCAAATCTTTATAGTAATTATCCGCAGGCCCTTTACCAGCAATTACAAATATTGCATCAGGAACAACATTAAGAATGCTAGGGGCAACATCAATAATAACCTCTAATCTTTTTTCTAAGGCTATGCGACCTACGTGAATAATCACTGGTTTTTTTCCAAAATTAAAAGTTTTTCTTGCAAGCTTTGGATCTGCTTTATGAAAGTACTTAAAATTAAGTCCTAACGGAAGAACCACTGTGTTTTTTATATCATGTGCCTCAAGTATTTTCCTAACAAACTCGGTTGGAACTGTAACTTTTTTAAATCCAGAGTAATGCCATCGTAGATACTGCCATGACACATTCTCAAGAACTGATTTGAATGCCTCATGTCTAGTGACATAATGAAGAGCTTGAGTAACTAAGGTATGAAATGAAGCAATAGCAGGTATACCAAGTTTCTGCGAAGAGCGTACTGCAGCTATGCTAGTAGTTGCGATACCATGCGAATGGATTACATCTATGTTAAGGTCTTTTATCAAACGGATTGGGGAAAGAAAGTTAAACAATGCAATGCGATAATCAGGATATGGTTTGAAAGAAGCTGAGGGAAAAAAATAGATATATGGATCCTTGTTTTCTTCTTTTTGTTTTTTTGTTCCTGGAGAAAAGATGTATACTTCATGATCTCTTCGCTCAAGTTCTTTTTTAAAATTAACTATTGCGTTCACTACTCCATCAACATTAGGAAGATAGGTATCAGTAAAAAACGCAATTCGCATATTTTCATACTCGCAAGCAATATAAATAAACCTTATAGATAATCTTCAGTAGTTCCGAACTTCTTTTAACACATTAATTGACTTCTTTAGAAATAATCTTGTTGTTTTGCCTATCAAAATTGCAATGTGATTAG
>JBGFRY010000043.1:0-23349 GCA_041694845.1 Microcaldota archaeon | reverse complement strand
CCGCGCACCCTGAGTGTTTGACACATAAATGCCTACTCCATTTTAAAAGTTAATCTATCCTTTTTGTTAAGATATCATGGTTAAAAAAAAGGGTTGGATAAAAGTACTGGCAATTGTAATTATTGCAGGATTTATTATAAACATGTACTTCGTATGGGCTAGACCAGATCCAACTACCTATCAAGCATCAAATAATGCGGCAGGAGAAATTTTGGTCGGATATTCTGAATTCAATGCTACTATGATTTCATATCAGCCATACCTTATTATTGTAAATTCAATTACTGAAGCTAATAAAAGTTATATAAAATCTAATCCTAAAGTTGAGGGTATTATTGAAAATGAAAAAGGCACAGTAGTATCAGTAAAGAAAAAAGATGACGTTTTAGATGTTTACGATATGCTAAAAAAATCAAACATTTCAGCTTTTGCAGATGCATCTATTGAGCTACCATATATCATAGAGATAACTTTGGATAATGGCACTCTCGTTAATATAACCACAGGTGGTGCAGTTATCAATTATCATGTTGAGCCATTTATACAACCTCAATCAAAAATAAAGATGTCAATAATAGCTATTGCAAAAGAAAAAATACTTGTTAACTATAACTCCCCAGCCTTACTTCTAGAAAAAATTACAGTAACAGTAAACGGGACAATTACAAGTCTTTATTCTAAAAATATCATTTACTCTATTCCATGGAAAATGCGAAATGATCCTGCGATAAATGACCTAAAAAGGACATTAGGAAATTTAAGCGTTTATTACTCAAGAAATAATAACATTCTATTCGGTAAAGAGTTAACACCTTCCCAGATACAAGAGAAGAAAAACCTTCCATATATAATTTATATATCAGAAAAAAGTGCTGTGGTGCAGGAAACATTCTCAGATGTCGACAAGATTAATTCTGATTTCAACAATACAATAACTTTTCCTGCTTCTATTTTAGAAGTATATACAAATGAAACACTTTCGTTGAATTATGATAAGAAAGAACTTTATCTTTATACAGTTAATGTAACATTTCCAGATAATGAATATGATATCTCCCATCATGAATTTAATATAAAAACGTTGAATTCATATAACATAGCGGATAAAATTAGCTTGAATATAAACATATCTGTAATAGGAAAACACATCTTAAATATAAGCTCAGTTGAAGTATCCTAGTTATATAATCATGAAACTAAGATGGCTAGGTATTAATTTTTTCTAACTTTACGCCAACTATTGTAGAAACATTGTTAACCCTAGTAACACCAAGTACTGCATGGGCTTCGCTCATTATTATGTCATTGTGTGAAGCTACTAAGAATTGACTATCCTTTGACATTTCAGCAATAATATGCGCCAATCTTTTACTATTTTCTTTATCTAATGATGCGTCGACCTCATCTAGAATATAAAATGGAGATGGTTTGAAGAACTGAATAGCGAAGATGAACATAAGCGCCACCAATGAACTTTCACCACCAGACAAGGAATCAAGCAAGTGCTCTTTAGTCACTCTTCTTATTCTAATATAAAGGTTACTATTGAAAGGATCGGCATGGTTTTCGAGTTGCAGATAGCCATTCCCTATATCTACATAGTCAAACATTTTTTTGAAATTGTCATTAATTGCATCAAATGCCTCAAAAAATGCTACTTTCTTTTTTTCCTCTATTTCATCTATCATATTAAATATGGCTCGTCTTTCATCAGAAAGTTTTCCAATTTTTTCTTCTATTTCTTTGATATCACTTTTTTTCTTGTCGTACGCGTCTATAGAAGCTAGATTAATATTTTCAAGAGTTGCAAGTTCCTCTTCAGATTCTTTTATAATTTGGGAGAGCTCATCTTTTTTTAGATTAAGAAATTCGAATTCACTATAGCCAGCAAATTCTATAGAAATATCGCTCAAACGTGTTTCGACAGTTGCTTTTTTCACTGCTAACTGCGCAGTTTCCTTTGTCACCTTATCAATCTCAATCTTCTTTTCCCCCATAATAACTCCTAATTTTTGTATTTCAAGATCGCATTCTTTCATCTGTTCAAATAATTGTTCTATTTCTTTACTATATTTTGATATCTTTTCTTCACTGTACCTTAGTTCCTCACTTTCAGTAGAAATCTGCCTTTTTATTTCATTTATTTTATCAATTGCTTCTTTTTTTTCTTTTTCTATTTCTTTTAATCGAATCTGCTTTTTGTATAAATCTTCTTTTCTTAGCTCCAATTCCTTTATTTTTCCATCTATTGTTGCTTTTAGCATTGAGGTTTTGGAAGCCTTAGCAGTTCTCTTTTTTTGCACCTCATCTGTAATAATTTTTATTTTTTCCTCATTCTCACTCAGTTTAGTACTTAAAGATAAAATCCTCTTTTCCATATCAGTAAGTGATTCACTTACTTCACACTTTCTTTTACTCATGTTTTTAATTGACTCTTGTAATGCTTGCATTTCTTCAGTTAGTTTTTTCTTTCGCTCTATCGCTTTAAAATATTCATTTTTTCGTTCTTCTTCTACTTTTGATCTGATCTCATGCGTTTTTATTTTAATATCTATATCTATCTTTTGCGCACGTAGAGCTGTTTCATGTTGTCGAATCTCTAATAATTTCTTTGTCATTTCGTCTTTTTTTAGTTTTATTTCTTCTATTATCTGCTCAAGCTTTCTAGCCTCAGCTGCCAATAAAATGTTACTTTCAATCTTTCCTCCACTGACAAGTCCAGAACGTTCGAATACCTCACCACCAACAGTTACTATTCTGTAATTCCCACCTAGCTTCTTCGCTTCTTCAGTGCTTTCTGTCAATATTGTGTCTCCAAAAACAAAGTCAACTGCCTTTTTTATTTCACTTGCATATGTTATAAGTGAGGAGAGATAGCAGCGCTTTTGTTTGGGTTGCGTTGTTGATGTTTTTATCTCTTTCAGCGGAATAAACGTTACTCTACCAGAAGTCTGTCCCTTTATTTTTTCAATAATTCTTGTAGCAGTATCAATATTGTTAACTACTACATATGCCAATCTTCCTCCAGCTGCTGCTTCTATGGCCGTTGTATACTTCAAATCGAATTTTATCAGATCTGCAATGCATCCATATATTCCTATTTCACCCTTTTGTTTGAGTGTATTGACAAAATTAAGTGCAGAATTTGCAGAACTTGGCAAACTTTTAAATTTTAATAATGAAGATTTCTCTCTAAGTTCAAGCAATTTTTTATCAAATTCAACTACCTCCGCATTTATCTTCCTTATTTCTTGAAAAGAATTTTCTATTTCTTGGGAAATTGCCGCTGACTGTTCTGTAAATGTTTCTATCTCTTTTTTTATTTTTGTTGAATCTTCTTCCATTTGACTATCTTTTATTGATTCCAATTCTTTTCTTTTTGTTTCTATAATCTCATTTTTTGCTTTTATATCAAATTCAATTGAAAGAAAATGCTCCCTTATTTTATTATACTCAGTTTTAACTTCTTCCAGGTTTTTTCTTATCTCTTTGGTATATGTAACTTCGTTCTTTTCAGTTTCTTCACCTTTTTCTCTTTCATTTTCTGACAACTCTTTTTTCATATCATCTATTTCAGTAACAAGTAATTTGATCAATAAGTTTTCATCATTGTTTTCCTTCATTATTGTTGATTCATCATCAATTTTTTTCAGATACTGCTCTTTATCATCTATCGCCCATGTCTTTACGTTGATTGATGCTTTCAGTTCTTCAACTTTTTTTATCAATGGCGCAGTTTGCTGTTTTAGCTGTAGCTGTTGGCTACTCTTACTGCGTTTGCTCTCTGCATCTTTGATTTTTTCTTCAATTACCTTTAATTCTACTTCTTTTTCATCTAATTTAAACTTTAGTTTTATGTCAATCTCCATGATGTTGTTTAGTTCTTTTTCATAGCGCGTCATTTCCATTTTTAATAAACTTCCTTTTGCGTTTGTTAATCTTTTTTTAGCATTTAAAAACTGTAATGCAATCTCTCTTTCTTTTCCAAGTTCATTCAAAAACGCTATCCTTTCTCCTAAAACCAAATTGGCATCCTTAATCCTACCATCAACTACATCCAACTCTTTTATCGTATCCTTCTTTTTTTCTTCAAAATCAGAAATACCTGCAACACTATCTACAATTGTTCGTCTTTCCTTGCCATTCATATTTATTATACGCTGCACTTCTCCTTGCGCAATAGTGTTCCTACCGCTTTCATCTAGATTATGTTTCTTAAGTGATTCCAATATCACCCATCTTGTAGTTTTCTTTCCATTTAATTTATACAACATCTTCCCATCGTTTCTTATCGCGCGCCTTATTTCGTATTTATCATTTCCTTCTAGAACTATCTGCACTTCTGCTGCATTTGCACCAGCATAGATAAGATCCCTGACTTTTTTTGCTCTGAGAGATTTTAGGCTCATCTCTCCAAGAACGAATCTTATTCCATCAAGAACGTTACTTTTCCCACTGCCATTTGGGCCAGCAAGACAGAGAAATGTTTGTGGAAGAGAGATATTCGCAAACCTGAATGATTTGAAATTTCTTAGCTTGATATGGGAGATGAAAAGCATATTATGTATTCTAATAATTTAATCTTTTAAATATTATCTAAAAGCTATATTTATTCTAAAAAAAAGAAAGTGGTGAAATGGGGTCGCTGAGATTTGAACTCAGATCATGAACTCCCGAAGCTCACAGCATTCTAGTCTTATTTACCAGGTTGGCCCACGACCCCAATTATTAAATAATTAGTAATCGTATTTTTATTTCAATCATCCTAGTGCACCAAACAGCAAGCCAATAAGTCCGATAAACAAGAATAGCAAACTTAAATTTCTTGCTTTTTTCAGTATAGGACGCGACCAGTTTGAAAAAACTATATATGCGATGTAAAGAATGCCAAAATCTGCAACTGCAACAAGTGTAACAGCCAATATAGTTTGTTTTAAACCAAAATAAAATGGAGCAAATGCTAGAAGAGCGAATATGATATACAACAAAGCAGCAATCATCCTAGCATTTTTTTTTCCAATTATTATCGGCAACGTATTCGATTTCCTTGCTTTTTTATCACCTTCAATGTCTTCAATAGATTTTATTATTTCACGCGCTAAGCCTGCAATAAATGCAATCGCAAAAATAGATAGAATTGTTACGCCAAAAGCGAATGAGTTCGTTATAACAACACTGCCGAATAAGAAAGGAATTGCCATAGTCAGTCCAATATAGATATTCCCTATAACTGGTAAATCCTTTAATTTGTAATTATATGCAACAGCAAGAGCGTTAAAAACAAGCGCGATTGTGAATGCATAAACATTTATAAAATAAGATAACACAACCGAAACCGTAATTGAAATCCATGAGAAATAAAATGCAAACTGAGATGATAGAGCGCCGCTAACCAACGGCCTATCATTTCGTTTGTTTATTTTATCACTCTCAACGTCAAGATAATCATTAAGTGCAAACGCACCCAACGCGCTGAATATAGGAACAAGCAATGAGAGTAATATAATAGTTGATAGCGCAGGAATTGCGCCAGATGCAATGGTTTCACCAATAAATACCGCAATCGCCAGCATAATTGCATGTTCAAAACGTGTTAATTTTAGAAACTCTACGAAGAAATTTGCCATATTTTAATTTCTCATCTCTTTTATAAAACATTTCTTTTTATTTCATATTTACCACTTCTCTTTATTCGATGCAATTGGAGGGATTTTCATGTCTAAGATAGTAATAATAGGTGCTGGACGAGTTGGAATAACTGCAGCATATACGATAATATTAAGTAACATAGTTGACGAGCTTGTTCTGATAGATATAGATGAAAAAAAGCTAAGAGGCGAGGAACTTGATCTTAAACCATGTGCATATTTTGATAGACCTATTAAAATTACCTGTACAACAGATTATTCACATGCAAAAGATGCAGATCTTGTTGTAATTACTGCTGGCATACCAAGAGCACCAGGTGAGAGCAGACTTGACCTTACAAAAAAGAATATCAAAATATTACAGGATATCACATTAAAAATTCTCCAAAATGCTCCTGATGCAGTTTATTTAATAGTTTCTAATCCTGTTGACATTCTTACCTACGAATTCTTAAAATATTCAAAACTTCCTAGGAATCGAGTGTTTGGTAGTGGTACAGCAATAGATACTGCAAGGCTTTCAGCAGTAATCGCAGAAGAATATAAAATACATCCACAGCATGTTGAAGCATATATGCTTGGCGAGCATGGAGAGGGATCGTTTGTCCTTTGGAGTAGTGCAAAGATAAAAGGAAAACCAATTGAAAATTTCATCAATCGAGAACAAAGTTCTAGACTTGATGAGTTCTTAGAACAAGTAAGAAAAATGGGTGCAGAGATAATTGAGAAAAAAGCAGCTACTTATTATTCTATAGGAATCATAGTGGCAGAAATTGCTCACGCAGTTCTTTCTAATACAAGCAGAGTTATGCCTGTTTCAATTTTGCTTGAGAATTATGAATCTGTAAATGATGTATGCCTATCAGTTCCGGCTGTTATAAACTCAAACGGTGCACAACAAATTCCAGTTTCTTTAAACTCTGAAGAGAAAAAAGCATTCCAAAGGTCAGCAGAGGAGATTAAAAAAATAATTGATAACTTATAACTCTGATTGGTTGAAATTATGTTTTCTTGGGAAGCGTTCAAACTATCAAAACTTAGAGAATTAAAACGATGTGATGATGCTGGCAAAACTGATAAGAGAATGATGCAGTTAGTTCGTAAAATAAACTCAGTAGAAAATCTTGTTACCACTTCATCATGCGCTGGCAGAATTGTTCTTCTTGAATACAATCTTAACGAAGGTAAAAAGACTGCGAATTTTTATAAAAAATGGCATAGAGAAGTTAAAGCCAAAGAGATAAAATCTGCTATTATGAATTATAGTAAGAAAAAACCACTTTGGTTTAAAACTGAGCCATTTATCCTTCATGTAGTTGCCAAGAATTTAGATTCTGCATTAAGATTTCTCACCATCGTTCGCTCAGTAGGGGTTAAAAGAGGCGGCATCCAAGCGATTGGAAAGAATAAAGTGATAATAGAAATTCAAGGAAATGGTCAGATGATAATTCCACTATGGGCTGTGAAAGGAGAGTGGATAAAAATAACAGACATCGCAAACAACATATTGCGCAGAAATTTTATAGTACTGGAGAAAATCGTAAAATTTTCTACAGAATAAATTTTGGTGAAAATGGAAAAATTAGGATTGAGGCAAAGCAAGAGAGTTTTTAAATTTTATCAATGATTCGATTTATATGAACAGTTTGAGTATGAATATTGGTCATCTTCAGCGGTTAGTAGTATTATCTCTGTATTTTACGCTTCTCTGGTTTTATTTTTCAGTTTATGCACCAGGGTATTTCATTTGGCTAATTCTAATAACTAGTGCATTGGTGTGGTTTTTGTTTGAGTATTATAAAAATAAGTACGATGTTATAATTTTAAGGAATGCAATTGTACTAGGCTTATTCCTTATGATTTTTAATTTTATAGTAGAGAACATTGGCGCATATTTTAACTTTTGGCGAGTTGGTATGACTGTATTCCATGTTATGGAGGTTCCTATTGAAGTAATGTTTATATGCCTTTTTGGTGGGGCAGCATGGGCGCTTGCACAACCAAAGAAATTCAATCCAATAAGTACTGTTACAAATATTCTTCTCTTTTCAACATTTGGAATGATTGGTGAAGGAACACTTATACATAATGAAATAATGTATTATGCAAATGGCTGGACTTCATTCCATGCATTTGGTGGATACGCTATCGCATGGATTATTCTTTTCTACGTTTGGTATAAACTATTGCCGCAGAATAAAAAAATATGAATTTCTAAGTGTTTTTGATGTATTTAATATTAGCAGAAAAACCAAAGGTAGCGCAAAGAATAGCAATGGCAATTGGAGAAAGAGTTCAACAAAAGCGCTATGGCCAGGTATCTTATTACGTTGGTAGGCATAATAATAACGAAATTGTTGTAGCACCAACAGTAGGACATGTGTATACTCTTGCAGAAAAGGAGAAAACTAATGATTATCCTGCTTTTGATATAGAATGGCAACCTGCTTATGAAGTTGATGATGGAGCGCAGTACACAAAGCCATATCTCTCACTATTAGAATCGCTTGGAAAAAAAGCAGATAGTTTTGTATGTGCATGTGACTATGATGTAGAAGGCTCACTTATAGGAGGCAATGTTTTTCGCTTCGCTATCGGAGAAGCTAAGGCAGCGCATCGAATGAAATTCTCTACATTAACTAGTAATGAGTTATTAGAAGCATATGAAAATATGGGCGAGATGGATTACAATAATATAAATGCAGGAGAAGCCCGCCATGTTCTTGACTGGTATTATGGTATTAACCTTAGTAGAGCATTGATGAGTGCGCTTAAGGCAGCAGATCGATATAAAATAATGAGTATAGGTCGTGTACAAGGACCTGCTTTAGATATTATAAGCAAATTAGAAAGAGAAATTGCATCTTTTGTTCCTACACCATATTGGGAATTGGACATTTGGATTAGAGATATTGAATTCTCTCATATCCATGGAAAATTTTTGAAAGAGGCTGAAGCAAAAAAATCTTTAGATAGAACAGGTACAACAGGCACTATCTCAACTGCTAAAAAAGAGCAGTTTCAGCAGTATCCTTTCCCATGCTTTGATCTTACTTCCTTACAAGTAGATGCATATCGATTTTTTGGATTTTCTCCATCTAGAACATTAGAATTAGCACAATCTCTATATGAAGATTCTCTTATTTCTTACCCTCGTACCTCATCGCAAAAAATTCCTACAGGAATAAATACTCCTTCAATAATAAAACAATTGGCTGAGAATTCAGCGTATGTAAAAGAAGCAAATATCCTTCTTGAAAATAAATGGTTTAGATCATTTCAAGGAAAGAAAGAAGACCCAGCACATCCTGCTATCCATCCAACAGGACTGCAAAAACAAATGAATGAATATGAAAAAAAACTATACGATCTTATAGTACGTAGATTTTTATCAGCGTTTGCAGCACCTGCAAAAAAAGAAAAAACAAAAATTGAAATAAATTCAAATGGGGAGGTTTATGCGGCAACAGGTATAATAACTATTGAGAAAAACTGGATTGAAATCTACGCGCATTACTACAAAGTAGAAGATAAAGAACTTCCTAATTTTAAACAGAATGAAAATGTTAAAATCGATAAAAAGAAGAAAACTAAAAAAGAGACAAAGCCGCCAAATAGATATACTGAGGCATCAATTGTTGCTGAGTTAGAATCGAGAAAACTTGGCACTAAAGCAACAAGAAGCGTAATAATTGACACACTCTACAAACGTGGATATATCACAGGAAAGAGTATTCATGCAAGCGATTTTGGGTTAAAAGTATGCGATTTGCTTACAAAATATGCCTCTGAAATATTGGATGAAAACCTTACAAGAAGAATAGAAGAAGATATGGAAAAAATCCAAGAAGGAAAATTAGAAAAAGAGTATGTAATAAACGAAGGTAAGGAAATACTTATACAAATCTTGGATAAATGGAAGAAAAATGAAGAAGCGATAGGAAAGAATCTATTAGAAGCACTTAAAGCAAGTGAAGAAAAAGCAAATAACCTTGGGAGATGTAATAGATGTGGCGGCACTTTAAGAATAATAAAAATAAAAGCTGGGAAACAATTTGTTGGTTGTAGTAATTACCCGCAATGTAATAATGCTTACCCATTACCATCATCAAGTTATATCACGCCAACTGATAAAACCTGCGATAAATGCGGAACACCAATTATTAATGTACGACGATATAAATCAAGATTTACAATGTGTCTTGATACTAATTGCATAACAAAAGCTAGTTGGAATAATAAATCGGAAGGTGGTAGTAGTGCAAACAATAAATGATGTGGATGTAAAAAATAAAAAAATATTACTTCGGGTTGACATAAATTCTCCTATAGAAAATGGAAAGGTGATGATAAGCCAAAGAATGATTTCGCATGCAGAAACTATAAAAAAGCTAAGCGAACGCCGTGCATGCGTAATAGTTCTGGCGCACCAAGGAAGAAAAGGTGATCCAGATTGTATCTGCTTAGAGCAACATGCAAAGCTTATTGAAAAACTAATTGAAAAACCAATTAAGTTTGTTGATGATATTTGTGGCCAGTACGCAAAGGAAGCAATTGGAAATTTGAAACCAGGGGAAATCTTATTATTGGAAAACGTGCGTATGCTTGATGATGAGACAAAGAAAACAGATGACAGTCAAATAGTTCTAGGGTTAGCATCATTAGTAGATTGTTTTGTACTTGATACATTATCTGTAGCGCATAGGATGCATGCAAGCGTAGTCGGATTTATGAAAAAAGTGCCAAGCTATGCAGGCCCGATTCTTGCTGCGGAGATTGAAGCAGTGAAAAAGGTAAAAACAAGTAAAGGTGTGTCGTTCTTTTTTGGTGGCGCTAAGATTAATGATTCTTTTACTATACTAAGAAAATGGCTTAGTAAAGAAAGAACGCAAAAAATAATGGTTGGCGGGCTTTTATCTGTACTATTTTTATATGCAAGTGGTAAAAATGTTGGCAAATCATACGAATTGCTTGTGCATAAAGATCTCTTAAGATATGAGAAAGATGCAAAAGAATTTCTTGCAGTATATCCACATAAAATTATATTACCTATTGATATTGGCTTAAATATCAATGGAAAGCGCGTTGAGTGCGATGCTGATAAAATAACTGGTGCAATGGCAGAAGGTGAGATTTTCGATATTGGTGAAAAAACAATAAAGCTCTACAGTGATATAATACATAACGCAGAAATAGTTGTTGCTAATGGGCCAGTAGGCGTATATGAACAACCAGCATTTGCAAAAGGCACACAGGAAATATTGAATGCAATGGCAGATAGCAAGGCATACTGTCTTGTTGGTGGCGGGCATTCAATAACCGCAATCGACAAATTTGGTATTCATAAAGAAAAACTTGGCTATGTTAGCCTATCTGGCAAGGCACTTATAGAATACTTATGCGGTGATGAATTACCTGGGATAAAAGGTTTAGAAGAGAACACTACAATGTTTAAAAATTAAGGTTGTCTAATGTTCGAAATAAAAAATTTAACAATTTTCGTTGAAGGAAGGAAAGAATCAGTAGTAAAAAATTTCAGTCTAATTATGAAATCAGGAGAAATTCATGCTTTAATGGGACCAAATGGTGCTGGGAAAAGCTCTATTGCTCATGCACTCATGGGAAATAAAAAGTATAAAACATTTGGTAAGCTATTACTTAATGGAATAGACATCGCAAAATTAAAACCTGATGAGCGTGCACGAAATGGTCTATTTCTTGCTTTTCAAAATCCAGAAGAGATAGAAGGCGTTTCTACAAGCATTCTATTGCGAAAAGCTCATTCTTTAATCACTGGAGAAAGACAAACAATAGAAGAAATACTAAAAATACAAAAAGAGATTGAAGAGAATGCAAAATCCCTTGGGTTAGCAGAAGAATTTATACGCAGATCAGCAAATGTAGGGTTTTCTGGAGGAGAAAAAAAACGAAGTGAGATTCTACAACTATCAGTACTCAAATCAAAAATAATAATTCTTGACGAAATCGATTCTGGTTTGGATGTTGATGGAGTACGATCAGTAGCTAAACAACTAAAAAAACTCAAAGATAAAAGACGCAGCTTTTTGATAATTACTCATCAGCCAAGAATATTAAAGTATTTAAAACCAAATTTTGTTCATATTATGATCAATGGAAAGCTTGTAAAATCAGGAAGATTTAAACTTGCCAAGGAAATTGAGAAAAGAGGATATATGAAGTATTTGGTCTCTTGATATTATAGTATCAAAATGGATATATGGTGTGTATATGGATATTGACAAAATTCGACAGGATTTTCCTATTCTCCAAAGAAAAATAAATGGAAAACCGCTCATTTATTTCGATAATGGTGCAACGTCGCAAAAGCCTATTCAAGTAATTGACGCCATAAGTAATTATTATAAGAATAATAATGCAAATGTTCATCGCGGTGTGCATAAACTGAGCGAAGAAGCAACTCAACTTTATGATGAAGCAAGAACTAAAGTGCGCGCCTTCATAAATGCATCAAATGAGAAAGAAATAATCTATGTACGTAATGCTACAGAAGCAATAAACCTTGTTATGTACTCATGGGGCAAGAGAAACATCAAAGCAGGAGATAAAATCGTTTTATCAGCAATGGAGCATCACAGCAATTTTGTTCCATGGCAGCAGTTAGCAAAAGAAAAAAATGCAAGATTGGAGTTTCTTGAGGTAAACAACGAAGGTGAAATCGAAGAGTCAGAGCTTGATAAAATAAATGGAGCAAAAATAGTTGCAATAATACATGTTTCAAATGTTCTTGGAACCGTTGTTGATGTTAAGAGCATTAGCAAAATTGCTTATGCTGCTGGCGCATTATGCGTAATTGATGGATCGCAAAGTGTTCCACATATGCCAGTAGATGTACGAAGTATTAATTGCGATTTCCTTGTGTTTACAGGCCATAAAATGCTTGGACCAACTGGTATAGGAGTATTATATGGAAAAGAGAAAATACTTCAAGAATTGGACCCATTCCTGTTTGGAGGGGATATGATCTTGGAAGTTCATAGAGATAAAACAAAATGGAACGAACTACCATACAAATTTGAGGCAGGTACACCTAACATTGCTGGCGCAATAGGATTAGGTGCAGCAGTTGATTACCTAAAAAAAATTGGTATGGACAACATAAGAAAACATGAAAAAGAGATTACAAAATATGCATTAGATGAAATGATTAGGGTAAAAGATATTCGAATACTTGGAACTAAAGACCCAACAAAACGGAACGGTCTAATTTCGTTTAACTTAAGGAAAATTCATCCTCATGATGCGGCAGCATTGCTTGGGGAAGATGGAATCGCTGTTCGTAGCGGCCATCATTGTGCAATGCCTCTTCACGAAACATTGCACGAAGAAGCAAGCATTCGCACAAGCTTCTATCTTTACAACAAAATAGAGGAAGTTGATACGTTCATAAAATCTCTTAACAAGATTGCGACATTGTTTTTAGCAGATTATTGAGAATGTTGAAAGGGTTTTTTCATGAGCGATATTTATAATGAGTTTATTCTTGAATTGTACAAAAACCCATTAAATTTTGGCAGAATCGAAAATGCAGATCTACAGGCAGCAAGCTACAATGCACTTTGTGGTGATCGAATTGAATTATTCATAAACATAAACGGAAAACACAAAATAAAAGAAATAAAATTCTTTGGAAGTGGTTGTGCAATAAGCCAGGCATCTGCTTCTTTGCTGACAGAGTATTTAAAAGGAAGAACTATAGAAGAAGCAAAAAAGATCGATAAAAATGAAATACTAAAAATGATCAAAATTGATCTTAGTAAAAATCCATCAAGAATGAAATGTGCATTACTAGTTCTGGAGACATTAAGAAAGATGATTTAATACTAGGATGTCAAGAAAAGTTTTATAATCTATACTGTGTTATTTCGATTATGAAAGGAAGAAAATTTTTCGATTTCGGACTACTTTTTCGTGATATTAAGCGATATAAAATAATCTCATTGTTCTTCGTTATCTCATTACTCTTTTTCTTCGCAGGTATCTTTCTTGAAAAAGAAATAATGAAATTTGCTGCAGTTACCATAATCCTTATTGGGGCGTTGTCTGTTCGTATGACATGGGTTCAACCACAGTTTATGTCTAATAAAACAATTTTATTCAACATTGCATCTGCAACATCAAATTCATTCCTATTTCTTGGATTTTTGTTGGGATTAATCTTCGTTATAGATCTATTCATTTTAGAAATAGAAAACATGAACTTTGCAATAGTTGGCTCACTAATTTTAAGTATAATTGTTACGAGCCTTCATATCGCGTACGTGTTAAGAGACTATATGTAAAACCTTTAGATTGTTACACCAAAACGTAACATTTATATCTATTTTGTTACATTAAGAAGTAACATGAAAATAGAAAAACTTGTGGAATGGAACCAGTGGTGGGAAAGCAGAAAAGTTAGCAAAGAATTACAAGGTCGAAAAAGGCAGGAATACAAAGAACTACTAGATTCCATAAATGTAAATGAAATAACAGTAATAACAGGAATAAGAAGATGTGGAAAAAGCACCTTAATGTACCAGATGATAGATAATCTATTGAAAAAAGGGGTGAAACCAGAAAACATATTATTTGTAAACTTTGAGGATAAAAAACTTTTAAAAGATACACTAGATGACATTTACAGTGCATATAGAAATGAGATGAATCTAGAGGAAAAGGCATATATTTTCCTGGATGAAATTCATAAACGAAAGGAGTGGGAATATTGGATAAGAAAAAAATATGATCTTAAAACAAATGACAAATTTGTGATTTCTGGGTCTTGTTCATACTTGTTGAAGAAAGAGTACTCTACTTTGCTTACTGGAAGAAATCTATCTTACGAAGTTTTTACTTTAAACTTTAAAGAATTCTTAGCATTTAAAGGATTGAAACTAGATGATAAAAAAATTAGCAGAGGGATATTAACAGAAAAAACTAAGATAAAAATTTCTAAATATTTTGATGAGTATCTAAACTTTGGTGGTTTTCCAGAAGTCTTATTTAGAGAAGAAAATTTCAAAACAAAACTCTTGTCACAATATTTTGATGATATTTTATATAAAGACATAGTAGATAGGTATAATCTTAACAGTGAGAAAGCAAAAGAGCTTTCACTATTCTTTATGAATAATTTTACTGGTTTAATATCTCTAAGAAACATAAGAAATTCACTTGGGATGTCTTATGACACTATAAAAGATTATTTATCCTACTTCAAAGATGCATTTCTCTTTTTCACTATAGATCATTTTTCATATTCGTTTAAAGAACAAAAAACCTTACCTTCAAAGATTTATACGATAGATAATGGTCTTAGAAATTCCGTAAGCTTCAAATTTTCAAAAGACGAAGGTAAATTAGCTGAAAATCTTGTTTTTGTAGAATTAAAGAGAAGAGGTTTTGATTCTTATTACTGGAAAGGTAAAAAAGAGGTAGATTTCATAGTTAAGAACAAGGATCAAAGTTTAACTGCAATAAATGTTTGTTATTTGGAAGAGGTAGAAGAAAGAGAACTTGAAGGACTGAACGAGTTTAAGAAAGAATTTGAGAAAACTAAGAAATTAATAATTATTACAAAGAATAGAGAAAAAGTAGAGAATAATATAACACTCATCCCATTGTGGAAATGGCTATTGAAGTATTAAAAAACTATTAAAAAGATGTAAACTAAGCTATTTTTACCATTATTAAAGAGCTACGATATATCGTAGCTCTTTATGATTTGTTTTATCCAATATTTTTTCTCAATTTCATAAAGAGGAAGGAGAACAAATAATCGCTCGAGCATGCGCGGATGCGGAATTGTCAGTTTTTTTGTTTTGATTTTGCACCCATATGGATTACTAGATTTTGTATTTCTAGTTCTGTATATTAGGATATCCAAATCAATTGTTCTTGGTCCGAAACGGAGTTTCTTCGTCCTTTTGCGCCCGAGTTTCTTCTCTATGCTCTGTAAAAAATTTAGAAGTTCTATTGGTGAAAATGTGGTATTAATTTTTATTGCCATGTTTAGAAATTTTGGTTGCTTAGTGTAGTACATCGGCATCGTTTCATGGATTGATGAGATGGCAAGGAGTTTACATTTAGCGCGAATCGCTTCGATAGCCTTATCCAAATTCTCCATCCGATTTCCAAGATTCGATCCAAGTGCGATGAACGCAATGCTCATATTAGCGCCTCAATAATTTTTATTGCACGTACAGTCTCCTTAACATCATGAACACGAAGTATATCAACACCATTTAATACTGCAAATGATGCAACAGCAAGGCTACCATCTAATCTTTCTTCAGGAGCAACAGGAAAAGACTCACTTTCAAGAATCTTTCCTATGAACGATTTTCTGCTTGCTCCGATCATTACCCTTTTGCCAAGTTTTCTTAAAATCGGAATTCCACGGATCAATTCAATGTTATGTTTTGTTGTCTTACCAAATCCTATACCTGGATCAAAAATTATATTCTCTGGTTTGATGCCATCACTTTTGCATACCTCGGCCCTTTTGTGAAGAAAGTCAGAAACTTCAGCAACTACATTGCCATAGTTTGGGTTATCCTGCATTGTTTTAGGATTTCCAAGCATGTGCATTATGACGCACTCCGCCTTATAATCTGCAACAAGAGTGCGCATTGCATCTGTTCGCATCCCAGTGATATCATTGACAATAGATGCACCAGACTTCAGTGCAGCTTCGGCAACTTCTGGTTTATAAGTATCTACAGAAATCTTCGCACTGATTTTTCCAGAAAGCCGCTCGATAATTGGCAAAATGCGTTTCAATTCTTCGCTAGCTGGAATAGGATTGCTTCCTGGTCGTGTGCTCTCTCCTCCAATATCTATTATACTAGCTCCTTCGTCCACGAATTTAATGCCAAGATTAACTGCTACATCGCCTGCTACACACGAGTTTTTGTAAAAGGAATCATGAGTTGCATTTATTATAGCCATTATTTTCGTACGCATCTACACTCCCTATTTAATTGTTTTCCTAAACATCGTTCCCTTACTAATCATTTGGCCACAATTGCTTCCTATTCTATTTTCCTCCAATTCTCCAATGCTGATGATACTATCGAATCCGTACCCCAGAAATTCACTGGCAAGCTTTTCTGCAGCTCCACTATCCTGCCTAGATGGATCAAAAGCAGGAAGGAGTCTACTCTTGCTTGCAGCACTGGACGGATTTAATGGCGTGATTTTCACTAGGAATTTTTGCGGATCAAAACAATCAGAGATTATCTTTGGAGAAACTGGATATCCCTCTATAAGTACAAAGTTCAAGGTTATTTTTCTCTCGCCGTTTTTGAAGAAGTGATTTCCATATTCTGAAATCTGTTCCAGCCTCCATTTCTTGATTGGAATGAGAATATCTCGCTTTTTACTCTCTGTTGTGTGGATTGAAAATTGAAGCTGGAAATGCCCATTTGTATAATGTTTGTTTTTTATTGATAGCAATTTCTTGAAAAAATTCTCTGACCCCATAGGTGCGATTGTTGAAACAGAAGGGATGATGCCTGGTGCATCATAAATCTGTGGTAATGTTTCCAAAACATCAAGAACTGCAGGATTGAGAGATGGCTCACCCATTCGAGTAAATTGTATTTTCCATCTCTCGACCGGAATCTTGTTTGATTTGAATCTTCGGCTAGTTAGGATATCTATCTGCGAAAGGATATCCTCTACAGAAAGATTTCCTGCGTTCAAGGAACCGGCATCGCACATGAGACAACGAACAGGACAGCCGTACATAACTGAAATTATATTCACCCATTTCTTTTCAATTGGCAATGACGGATGGAACGACTCTGCAAACTCGACAAGTCTGCCGCTCTTTGTACGACCAACAAAAACTCTAGCAACTCCTTCCTTTCCATGGTTAGCCAGAATATCTATTGACATCTTAAAAACCTCTCGACCTTCATAGCTGCATTAAGACCATGTCCAACAGCAATTCCAATATACCTAAACCCCCCAGTCACATCTCCAGCTAAGAACAAACCTTTATTTTCTAAACCTGCTGGATTGCATAACAGCACTTTCCTCCACTCTTTTGGGAGAATACCAAGGCTAGGTATCCTGCCTATGGCAACAATGATAAAATCAACGATAGCTGTTTGTCCTCCAACTCCATAAACGACAATTGCTTGTTTATTATCGTTTATTTTTTCTATTTCGATAGAATCCTGGATGGTGATGTTTTTGCACAAGCTTATCAATCTGGCTAATGGTTTGATTGGCCGTACCTTCGAACGACTAAGAATGATGACTTTGGCTCCTTGTTTTGCCATTGTCAGAGAATAATCAAATGCAATATCACCAGAACCAACGATGGCAATTTTCTTATTATGGCAGTTAGGGATATTTCGAACGTCGTAAAATAACCTTTTTGACTCTAGAATTTTTTCTCCTAAAATATTGAGTTTTTTTGGAACAGAACCTGTTGCTATAATAACTGTGTGAGCTTGGAAAATTTTTCCATCTGTGCAGATTTGAAATGTGGTATCATCTTTCGTAACTGCTTCAACGTTTAACTTTATCCATCTGACGCAGGTATTTTCAAGTTGTTTTTTGAAATTCATTGCTAGCTTCCTACCGCTTGCTCCAGATGGAAAGCCAGGATAATTCTCAACCAAATTAGCATTTAACATCAATCCACCAAGTTCATTTTTTTCAAAAAGAACTGTTCTCAAACCAAAGCGCTGTAATTGAAGCGCAGCCGAGATGCCAGCAGGCCCACCACCAATGATTATAGAATCATAGATCATTGACTTCACTTTGTAGCACTTCGCGTGTTAATATGGGAATTGCAAAACCATGTGAAATGGTCATTAGCGAAGAAAAATGCAGTTCTTCATTATAGGTAGCAGTTGCATCAGCGACAAAATAAACCGAAAAACCATGCTGAAACGCATCCCTTGCGGTACTATCGCAACAGAGATGTGTCATCACTCCACTAATAAATAGATTTTTTATTCCACCCATCTTCAGATTTTTCTCAAGGCTTGTCTTGTGAAATGCGCTATATCCCCTTTTTACAATCACCTGATTATCAAGCTGACTGATTTCATCAACGATCTCTGAACGTACATCAGCCTCGAATAATTCATCAGCCCACCAGCTGCTCATAGGGTTGTTTTTTTCATTTTTGTTCAGCGCATATTTTGTGAGTATTATCGGCAGTTCTCTTCTCCTAAAAAAATCCATAAGCAGCTGTATATTCGGAATAATTCTTGGTGCTGAAGGGATGAATGCATGAGATGGTAATTCAAGAAAAAATCTCTGCATGTCAACCACAAGAAGTGCTGAATTTTGAATAACAGCATTTGTTAATCGATACTCTTTTGCATAATGACAAATCTTACGTTTATATCTCTTAAAGAATAGATCAAAATTGCAAAGATAGTCTTCTCGTTTCATATGACCACATATAAAAAGGTTCTGCTAATCTATATACTCAGCCCACGCAGCTTGACCTTGCCATACTTTGAGTGTAAGCTTTAGTTCTTTAGGAATTCGATTCTTGATCTCACTGTGCAATAGACCCGTAAGATTTTCGCATGTTGAGTTTTGCAGCAGGTCGTTGAGATTCTTTTTGTCATATTTATTCAGAATTTCTTTTACGATAGTGCGAAGCTCGCAGAAATCGAATACAATTCCATCTTTGAGGTCTCCTTCCACAGCCACATCTATTGTGTATGTATGGCCATGAAGAGGCGGTCTGCTGCCATTCACCACTGCTGCATGCGCACAATTCATATATTCGCGAATCCCAGCTCTCATCTTAACCATTTTATCACCTAAAAACAAAGTACTGACAGTTACGATTTGCTTAGAATAGCTATCTTAGATAAGATAGAAAAATCTTTTGGTTTTTTCTCCAGTATATTGCCCCAGAATAAGTTCCTCTCGATAAGAAAAGAAAAACTTCATTTCATTTGATAAACGAGCACGTCGAGATAAGCAGGTATTTCATCCTCCCCGTTTTCATTTAAGATTGAAACAATTCTTCTTACACGTGCACTATTTGCAATCTCATCACTATTAGGTGCCTCGTTTGGAATCATTTCAGAGTAACTACCTTCGTATGACTTAATTTCAATAAAAACTTTGTTTGTTGTACCTAGTCTCGCATTTAATTCATCTTTTGAAATAGCAGCAAGACATTTAATCTTTGTATTGTTCAAGCGTTTATCTTTAGAAGAGATTGCGAAACCTACTTCGACCATATCGTTGCAATCTTTATCAAACGGGTATCCTGGAGAGAGCAGTAGTTCAGATACTTTAAATGCATCTTTCAGTAATTCTTCATTTTGATTATCAACAGTAAGTCTAACACTATGCCAATATGATAATAAAGAAACAATAGCAAGAATAAACATTATGGATGAAACCATCGCATCAAAGCTAAGGTATTGTCCTTTCATTCTAACATTGCTTACTTTCATTAAATCACATTACGATTGTTTTTGTATTACTATCACTGCAGTGCCATTATTAGAAAACTCTAATGTTGATAAACATTGATTACTAGTAAATGTTGGTATCTTATTAGCAAGAGGTGGCTTTAAACATCCTTCAAATACGTAATCATATGCAGGCATTCGTAGTGAGTAACTAAAGCTGGCATAAGAACCTTCCCATGTCATAACTGCTATTGATTTCTCAGGATTAAAAACAATTGTATATGGTTTAGAAAGAATCGTCTTGGGAAAATTGAGATTATAAGTAAATCCTTCCCCTGAGTTTACTGAAAGCTCAATTGCCTTTTCAAAATTATCACTAACTTCTTTTATAAGAACAGACTCACGTGTTGATGTTTCAGTTCCTTGAATGAATGATATGACAAAATAACCACTGATAACTAAGAACATGAATACACTACCATATAGGAAGAATTCTATCATAATCTGTCCTTTTTGTGATATCATGAAGAAATCCCAACTACTCCATTTTTATTTTCAAGCGTAAGAGCAATAAGACCGCTTAGCCCAGAAAGCTCAAAATCTGTTGCATTGCCATAGAAAGGAGCAACAGCATCATAAGAACCTGCAGATGATGAAATAGTCAAGATAACTTCATGTGAACTTTGTTTTATTTGTAATTTTTTTGTATTGGATGGAATGTTAACAAGTAACATTTTTTTAGCCTGAGATCCTTGAATTGTCAGAAAATCAATGTTTTCTGCGATTAAACGAACAGTTGCATCTGCCTGAGCGATAGTTGCATTTTCATGGCCATATTGTGTTATTGAGAGAAGAAGTAACAAAACCGGAACAGAAAGCGCGATAAGCATTCCGAATGTCGTAAGCAATTCCATTGAAACTTGTGCTTTCATTTTAATCATCTACATCCTGCTTTACCATTGCCACATGTGATATCTTTTTCGTCGAGATAAGCCTCTTTACCATCTTTACCTAATCTAAAATGACCAACAAAAGATTCGGTACTGCTACATGTTTCAGCATTCTTGCATCCAGGCATCCCTCTTACTATTGCATTTTGATCAGTTTGAATGTCTTTAAACAACTCTCGATCTAAACGACTGTACTCATCACTCCAATATGTGATTATCTCGACTCCGTACTCATCGAAACCACTACCACCAATAAACTGTCCAACCAAAAAGGTTTCGATACCAAAAGGTGATGATTTCTCAAAACTTTTGTCCATAAGGCGCTGGAAGTAAGATGGCGCCTTATCACTATTAACATAGTATCCACATATAGTATAATCACGAAGCGCTTCTATTCCATATATTGCAACCGCACTATTCTTTTTTATTGGCTCATCTTTTATCTTACTGTAATCATAATCAGCGATAAATAAAATGCACTTCCCTTCCTGCCCTTCAGGACAATCTATAGACTCATCTCCAAGCTGATCATCTGTAAATCCTTCAATAACTACGAAAGGATTTTCGAGTATATTTTCAATGTCAATTACTTTTTTGCAGTCACTATCATACTTAATTGCATTAAAGGTGTCCTCTTCATTGCCACAATTATCAAGAGTTGGTTTATTCGTGAGAATATATGCATGAAATTGATTGTAATCATTCTCTCCAACTAATGATTTTATCTCACTATACGTACCATATAAAATATATTTTGATCTGTTTTTTTCAGCGACTAAGTCTGCATTTTTAATAGAAACAATCGGACCATAAAACCACCCTTGACCAGCTGATCCTTTTATTTGAAGTTCATAAGGCTCTAAAGAAGATGGAGAGTCATACCAATCATGGAAAAAAAACTGTTTTTCAATATTTAGGTCTGGTAGATTTAGATCTTCTGCTCTTTTCTTTCCTTCACGTTTTATTGCAGGGTCAATCATCCCTGAAAATTGAACACTTCCATTCAACTGATGGCTCCGCTTTAGCAATACAGTTCCATCAATTGATTTAACAGTAAGATAAATGTTAAATGAATAATCAACTGCTGAATAGATTGTTTGATTAATCGAGAAGTTTTCGATAGTAAATGACTGTAAAAGTAAACCTACTTTTGAGAGCGATTTATTAAATTCATTTGCCCAACCTTTTAATGAAGCCTTCTCACTTATTTTTAGTTCTTTACCTGTTACAAAGTTATTGCCATCTGCAGTGCCATTAAACACCAGACCATACATGGAATCGTTTATATATTTAAACTCCAGTTCATCTTTAGCAGAATCTCCTTGTTTCAGTGGATTATCAATAGAATAAGTATTAAGTTGGATTACTGCACCTTTGACAGTAATGTACGCAAGTTTCTGCATTTTTTCTTGAGTTACCTGATCAACTGCTGCAGCGATATTAGAAACCTTAAATCTATCAGATGCACTTTTTTCTGATATCTCAATAAAACGAACTATTAGTGAAATCGAACCTACAATATAAATTAAGAGAAGAAGAGTAATAAGGACAAAAAAGAAACCACGCGAGTTTTTTTTCTTCATTCCAGTCAAAAGATCCACCTTTAGTTATACACTGTTAATTTAACAGACTTCACTTCAGCTCCTGTTGCTTGGTCACTATCAGCTTTTGGAATACCGCACGGCTTTTTATTTCCGTGGCATGTCTTATAGAGGTAAGGATTCTTTGTTTCTGGAGCATTCACATTAAAAACAACAGTATACGATGAAACAGAGACGCGCTTTGGTTGTACGCCTATATGCTTATTTGCACTATCGCTATCTTTGCTACTATCATAAACTTCTTTCCAATTATCACCTTCACTACTCTCCAATTTATAACCAAACTGAGCTGGGATGATATTATTGAGATACTGGCGCGTTATAAGAAATTGCTCATTTTCATCCATGAAAAAAACGATATTATCCAATACTGATGCAGTATTATCTTTACATAACTCATCCTGACATTGTGTCATCGACAGTGTTTGCAATCCATCTTTTGCCAAATAATGTGTCTGGGTAAGCAATGCATAATTGGCGGATGGTAACGAAGAAAAAAAGATTAAAGAGTAAATTGCTACTAGCGATAGAGTAAATGCTACAAATGCGTCTATTGAGAAAATAAATGCCTTTGCCATCAATAGTAAATTGCACTTAAAGTATTTTAAAGGTTTTAGTTATGTAGCTTTGCGCCAAAATGAAATAACATCATAAAATCGCGCTTGCTATTGTTGTAAATAATTTCAAAAATATTTGTATGTTGATTAACGCGTATTTTTGTCAC
>JBGFRY010000015.1:0-24191 GCA_041694845.1 Microcaldota archaeon | reverse complement strand
ATGTGAAATGCGAATTTTTTTAAGAATGATATACGTGGCGTAAAGCCTAGTTATGTTGTACATGGGCCATACTCTGTTCCGCATTCGTTGCATATCTTATAACCACTCACACAACCATTCTTATAACACTCTGTAGTAGAATTAGGCTTACATATTATTTTTATAGTACAGAAACTCCACTCTCCATTCTCACAAGTGCGCATTCCTTGACAATTCTTAAATTCGCATGGCATTGTTGCATTCTCTAGACAGTTTGGTTGCATCGTTGCAATAGATGATTCATTGTATTGTGCTTGAAGTTTTGCAAATGGGGAGATAAAAAGAAAATAATAGAGAACAACAGAAAGAGTAATGAATAGTAAAATTAGGAATATAATAATACGCTTATTCATAGCTTATCTTTAACTCACTCTTTTCTTTTATAAAAGATCGCAAGAAACCCTCAAGATTGAACAATGCATTTGATGCTGGCATTGTTGATATCTCACAGATTGCAGGTTCTTCTTTCATACCTGCCATTTCTGCGACCTTGGCAATTGCATCATGCTTGTTTCCAAGTTCATCGACAAGACCAATTACTTTTGCTTGCTTGCCAGTTAATATTCTTCCGTCAAATATCTCGTTGAATTTTACCTTATTTAGTTTTTCGCCACGATTTTCTAAAACAATTGATTTAAACTCCTCAAATAATTCATTAACAATTGACTGAATAATTTCTTTTTCTTCTTCGCTCATAGGCCTCAATGAAGAACCAATATCCTTGTACGAGCCTGATTTGATTACTGTAATATTAAGACCGAGTTTATCAAAAAGACCACTCATTTCTGAGAATGTTGCAACAACTCCAATGCTTCCTGTAATAGTATTAGAATCAGAGATTATATAATTTGTTCCAGTAGAAATATAGTACGCTCCAGATGCAGCAAGCTCTCTTAAGTATGCAATCTTTGGTTTTGATAGATTTTTTATCGCATCATATATCTCTTGAGTTGCGACTATTGAACCGCCAGGGGAGTTAATGATAAAAACTACACCAACAACGTCGCTACGAAAATCAAGTTTTTTAATTGCATTTGCGATGTCTGCTGAACTGGGCTCACCTTTGTAAAATAAGGAGGACGGTATTCCTTCTGCATTTAGCTCATTACTTATCTTCACAATAGCGATACATTTTCCAAAAAGGCCTGGAAAAAATGTCGATGCAATAAAGACAAGTGCAATAAGAACTACAAAACCTAATACTAGGAGCCATATCGTATTTACTAATGAAGATCTTCTTTTTTGTGGGTCTGGTCGCTGTGGCTGAAAATATGAAACTTTCTTATTTATTAATAACCCTTTTTCACGAGATTTTTGTGGAAGTACCATAAAAGATAATATACTATGAAGATATATAAAGATTATTAATGCAAAATAATTGATGAATATCATCATAGATTTAGTTCTGTTTATTTTACCAGCATATTTTGCAAATGCAGTTCCTGTCTTATTAGGTGGTGGAACACCACTTGATCTAAGAAAAAGATTTTTTGATGGTGAGAGGATTTTTGGAGATGGGAAAACTATACGTGGATTCATTGCTGGTATCGCAGTAGGAACAGTTATAGGTGGAGTCATTGCAATTTTTATTCCACTTTGGTTTTTTGAGAATAAAAAAATGCAATTTCTTGCATCTGTTGGGCTTGCGCTAGGAACAATGATTGGAGATGCTTTTGGTAGCTTCGCAAAAAGAAGGATGCGTTTAAAACCAGGAACATCATTTTTACCAGACAGTGTTATATTCTTAATAGTTGCACTTCTATTTGCGTATCCATTTACGAAATCTAACTTGTATACAACAACAAATATTTTGTTTTTATTGGTTTTGACGATCATTCTTCATCCTTTAACAAATTTCATTGCAAACAGAATAGGACTAAAAAAAGTTCCGTGGTGAATGTAATCATGATACCAATGAGTTTGCTTTCAGAAGCTAAAAAGAAAGGAAAAATCATAGCGCATGATGATGGAATTGAATACATTAGATTCAGAGGAGACTTTAAATCAATATCACGAGGAACTGTTATAACAAAATCAGGGAGAATAATTTGGGGCTATCCACATATCAAAAGAATTTTCACACTTGAAAAAGGCATTGATAAAAACATTAAAACTGAGACTTTCTACGTCGAAGAAAAAATAGATGGATTCAATGTACGTGTTGCATCTATAGATAAAGAAATATTTGCATTCAGCCGTGGTGGGTTCATTGACCACTTTTCAACTGAAAACGTACGCAAAATGAAACTGGAGATGTTTTTCAAAGAACATCCTCAATATGTATTATGTGGTGAGATGACAGGCGCTACTCCATATACAAAATGCGAGAAGATAGGAGCGCTAGATGTAAATTTTTTTGTTTTTGATATTGATGGTGGAGATGGAGCATACCTAAAACCAAAAGAAAAATACGAGCTTTTGAAGCGATATAACATTAAAGTGGTACCATTACTAGGACATTTTAATAAGAGTAAGATTGTAAAATTAAAGCAGGCCGTCCTTCAGCTCTCGAAGAGAAAATATGAAGGGGTAGTAATAAAACCAGAGGATGGAAGCCAGGTTATCAAGTATGTAACACCATACGCAGATATCATTGATATTGCAAATAATATTGAACTAATGTTTGACATGCCATCTGGCTTTTTCATGCAACGTGTTTTGCGCTCTGCATATTTTATAAGGGAATTAGAATTGGACCGTGCAAAGTATTCTAAAGAATTAGGGCAGGCGTTTTACAGTGGCTTGGTTGAAACACTTAAAAAAATCGAAAATGGAGAAAACGTTGCAGAAGATTTTGAGATTTTAATAAAAAATCCAAATACATGGAATGGAATACTAAAGAATATGTCAAGAGAAGTTAAGATTGAGGTAATAAACAAAAAAGAAACTCTAAATGGAATTATAATAAAATTTAGAAAGATTTACAGAAGGAGTGATAAAATATTAAGAAATTACTTAGCAGGTGGAGGAGTTACAGATTAGCCGTAAAATTTTATCTATCTTTCATTTCATTTTTTTATTCAATGTTTTTAGCACTGCTAGTAATTCCTTTACATCGACCCATTCGCAGCCTATTTTGTTTGCAAATGAAAGAACTCCTTCATCAGCTGAAATAATTGTTGCATCAAGCTCTTTTGCAAGCAGGATAAGCTCAAAATCCTCCGTACTATCAACTAAACCAACACGCATTGCATCACGATATTTTTCTCTTAGTGTTTTTAGCTTTTCATCATTTTCAGGCCTATTATCTTTAGCAAATTCCTCTGCTAATCTAAGGCCTTTGTTAAGCCTGGCGCGTATATCTTCAACAAAATCATAGAAAATGGCTGCTGGCAAAAAAGTTGCATATAGATTTGGTGATCTTTTTTTAATCACTGGTTCGCACTTCTGTGCAGTTGTTGGTTTGATAAAATTTTTCAGCTCATTAAAGACTGATACAGGTATGAAAAACTCTGCATCAAGTTTTCCTACTTTTTTCAGAAACGCAAGCACTGCCTTGTCACTGTCATTTCCAAATGCTACGCGTACCTGTGGATTTACAAACAACGATGTATCTATTACAAATTTCCTAACCATAAAATATTCACCATAATTAAGAATAGAAAAATAATAAATATAAATGCATTATAAAAATCTCATTAGTCCCCTCCCGACCTCAGGGATCGCACCACCGAAAAGTGAGGTTCCTGATAGAACAAAACTCAAAGTAAGCATCATAACTATAACTGGAATAAGGCATATGACTGCAGTAAAATGTAATAATATCTTTGGCGTCATCAATTCAAAAAAATCATATATGTTTTCTTTGTTTGCATCAATCTGCATTTGTGCTTCTACTACATCTGAGAAACTTGCTTTCTGGCCGCAAAGCTCTATTTTTCCAAGCATCTTTGGATTAAGACAAAGACTAGCAATAGGAGTCTCTGCATTGTAGTATTCTGATTTTGTAAATGCTGAAATAACAGAGCCAACTAGGATATAGGAAAAAGGAAACACGAAATATAATCCTAGCGATATCGCCATTATGTATGCGCCAGCACCTCGCGTAAGAGGAAATGACCTACAAACAATTCCTATTGTAAGAAAAAGTGCCCAATATTCCTTAACAAAATATAGTATGTGAACAATAAAATAATATATAAATGTATAAAATGTGAGTATTTCAGTAGTATTCTTTATACGCTCTGACATCCATTTCAGACCAAAACCAGATGCATGCTCAGACATAAAAATTTCCATGAAAACAGTTGAAGCTGATTCTATCGGGATTGACATCAAATAAAGTGTTTTTAGCATGCCACGGCCGCATGTTATAACTGGGTCCATATAGAGCTTTGTGATGTCAATAAGTGTATAGCTCTGCGCAGCAGCAGGATCAGTGCCAGAAAGCGATGGTGATGTTGTCATCTGAGCGATTACTGTTTCATTTGTGATCCCAAAACTTGCGGCATACATTGCTACTCCAACTCTGCTAAGAAGTGGCTCGCTATAATTAATTAGTAGCACTATTGCAACAACAAGAAAAACCGTAGAAGCTGCAAAAATAAGCTCTGATTTGGCAGTTTGCTCTAATTGCGGAAGATTGAAAGCACGTGATAGCATATAAAGAATAAGTGCACCTATTACTCCGATGAACGCTGCAGTCATTGCAAGCACTTCCCAACCAAAAAGCTCAAAGCTTGTCATTTATATCAAACCCACAATAAAAACAACTAATATCTATATTAACCTTGTTAGAGAGCTTATATCTATTTCCTCACCGATTAATTTACTGAATGAACGAGTAATCTGAACTAATATAAGAATAATAAGTAGTGGAAATAAAAATCCAAGCATAACTGCCATGCCAATTATTGTAAGTGGTACGAAAAGTACTGTACCAATTATGCTACCAACAAGTTTTTTCAGCCATTGCCCTATAATATCAAAAAAGCCTCCACTAATGAATGTTATGAAATTGAAATCATCTGGAATTGCCATTCCTTTAAAGAACATTGCAACCGGACCACCAACATCAGCCCATTGCGCACATCCAAGTGGTGCATTCTCATCAGGAACCTTGCATTCCTGGCTGAATTGTGCGCTGTTCCAACCTTGCTTGATTACACTGTCGATTCCTATTACTATCCCATATGGATTGCCATCTTTATCTTTGCCCATCATCGATTCTGAGATAAATGTCATAATAAGCGGCAGGAACAAGGTAAATGATAGAGAAATTGCGATCAAACTGCCACCTATTCTTCTTGTAGGTGTAAATGCACGAAGAAATATCCCAATTGGTAGAAAATACTTAAGAAATCCGTATGTTGCAAATATAAAAACATATTTTTGTGCTTCGTTAATAACATATGCAATAGCCATTACAACAAAAACATTATACAAGAAAGATTTTATAGGGGATGCAAAGCCTGCCATTGGTGTTGCTACAAGACCAACTCCAAGAGGTTTTGAATAGGGAGTTACTGATGCCATCTGGTCTATGTAGAAATTAATTACATACTGCATGTGCATCCATGTTTCAAACTTATTTTCAACCATATAGTAATATTTCATAGTAACGCTATACATTGTCAAATCGCTGTTTTCTGAATTAGGGAAAAACGATCCTACGTTTATTGTACATAATGAAGATGTAACTAATGCAAAAGTAGAGAGTATGAAAAATGTTGAGAATATTTCAAAAAATTCACACTTTATAAACATCAATGCATTCTCGTTTCTGAGAATGGCCGCCATGATGTAAAAAACCAGAAGCATGAAAACTGATGCAAGCAATGCAAGTACTGCAAGCCCAAACCAATCCCCATAGATATTGCTAAACTGAAGGCCCTGCGCAAGAGGACATACAACAGTATCTATTGGAGGAAGTTGCGGTATTGGCATGTTTTCTCATTCCTCATATAATCCTTATATAATCTTAATAAATGACATGAAATTAACATCAGTTCCAAATGCTTTAGCTGTTTCGCGCGCAGCAGTAAGGGTAATAAAAATGTTCATAAATGGAAGAAGAAGACCCATCATAACAATGAAATACAACGAATTTTTGACAAGCTCGAATGCAATTGCAATTGCACTGTTAAATAAAAATGGTGCTAATGCTCCACCCATAAGAATCATAGCTGCTCCAACAAGACCAACTACGCCGAATATTCCACCATTAAAGAATGTATTAAGCATACCTGTAGCATCAGAAAGATAGTATTTTGTTACTCTGTAAACTTCTGCATTAACAACAAACATCATTGGATAAATTAAAGTAATTACTAGGAAAAGTGCAAGCAGTGCACTGCCACTCCCGCGTGTTGGTGGAAATACATAAACTATCAATGCAAATGGGATAAATAATGACCATGACCATTTTTTAATCACACAAAGGGTTACAAGATGCACTATCCACTCTCCTAATGCAACAAAAAGGAGTTGTAGCACCATGCCTATAAGGTCGATCAGCGGTTTTAGCGCAGGTCCTAAATTAAATGACCACATTGCACGCCAAGTAACACCAACCCACATTGTTGCTGAGTAGATTGTATGAATAACTGTGTTGTACACCAAAAGAAATCCAACGTTCTCTGACATTTTATATACCATGTTTTTTGAGAATGCCATTGCAAGATCAATATGGTAAGTGCTTCTTGCACCATCATATATTCCTTTATGCTCTATATCATTAACATTTATTGTGCCACCAAACCATCCTGTGCCTGCTGCGATTACACCAAAGAAAAATGAAACTCGAATTAATGCCCATACTGATTCCCAAAGCTGGTCTTTTGCGAATATAATCAGATTCTGTATTTGAAAAAATATCCCAAAGAGATACACAAGAATTGTAAACATAACGACGGTAAAGATTATAATTAATGAAGGATACAATAGAGAAAGAGACATTCCACTGCCACCTACTGCTTGAGGTGCCCATGGGTCCTCGCACGCATTAGTTGTTGGATTCCATACCCAGCCAATTGTGCCATCTATTGCAGTTTTTGTGTTTTCTTGAATATCATCTAGAAATTCGTTAATCATATTTTTTTGTGATCCACTGCCTCCACCTTGATCATCTGCATTTACTACTGTTGAAAGAAGCAGTAACATAAGCGCAGCAAATGCAACAGATACAACAGTTCGTTTCATTTTCAAAACCACATCACAACAATTTATCACTTCTCAGATAAGATGCGTAAGACCTGCGATCTCAATATCTCCTCCCATCACAATTGAAATACTTCTTATTGCAGCTATTGTCGACATTATCGCAACGAGACCAAAGAATGCTGAGAAAAATGCAACGCGCGCAACAGCATCTATTGGTCCGCCTTGCTCTTGTACAATTATAAGTAGATTATCACTAAGTTTCTTTTTGAAAAGCCCGTAAAACCAACTAAATGCCTTTTCTCCAATATTAAATAAACTATCATCATCAGGAGGTTTAGGATTAAATAGGTCGGCTCCTCCAGCAGTATCTTTTAATATCTCACCTTTTTCCATATCTTGTTTTGTTTTTTTTATCTCTTCTATATCACCCCAGATATCTAATGACGGCTTCTGCACAGTCTTTAGATCAAGAGCATCCCCAACAGGCATAGGAACGGTACCATTAACATACATCGTACTTATTACAGAAATCTCTGATGCAGTTTCAAACTTAACATCTGGTTTAATTTCTGTTTTTATAGAGTTTATAACGATTGCACCAAATGCATAAAACATTGGGTAGACAAAGAAAAATGCTAATGCCATTGCAATAAGCAAACCGCCAAGACGTCTAGTGAATGCGAAGACACGTAATATAACCCCTATAACCAAAAGATACATGAAAAGAGCGCGCTCTATAAAAACTATGAAAATTTCCTGAAACTTTGTAGCAATCATAAGTTTTATGAGCCAATCAAATAATAGCACTGTGATAGTGTTTCCCATTGTAAAGAATCCTCTTATTGGCTGATAAGTGAAAAATCCTGCCATTTCAGTTATGAATTCTACTGTAATTGAAAGGTCTGCAAGCATTGATGTGTAAAGATAGCGCGCATACATTATTTTTCCAACATTGGAACCTTCATTAAAGATAGAATGTAGGAAATATATCGACAATCTTATATGACAGGAACCAATATTATAATATGGAGAAGTCACTGGTGGTGTCATCTTATCCCAGTCACAGATATACTTACTGATAGCATCAGAAGAATCAGATGAAACAAAAATGCTCTTGATAGCCCCATCAACAAGTGGAATGAATGCAATAATTAATACAAAAATAACTGCTGAATAGAAGAGCTCGAAAAATTCATTTTTTCCCCATGCTTTAAGCTTATCATTCATTAAGAATGCACCTAGAAGGTACATAATTATGGCTATCGAAAGTCCTACTATTGCCAGCATACCAAAAAGTACTAGTGCTCCTACTGCATCTGGTATTGCAGAAAATGCAGATAACCAGTTTGGATCACTGAAATCTACCATAAATATCACGTAACTTTTGTTAACAGAAATTTCGTTACCCCATTTATAAATGCGATTGTTAACATTACCGCAAATGCAGGTAGGAAAAACGCTGGTAATGAAAGCACTGCAAGCGATTGCATGAATTCCTTAAACTCAATTGGCATAATCATTCCGATTCCAAATTCCTGAAATATCATTGAAAATGCAGGACCAATAAATGGGATACTACCAGGAGTCACTGGCATGCCTCCAATAGCAAACTTTGAACCTGCAAAACCAAGTAGAGCATACTTACCGCCACATATAGAAGCAAGCTTTGCAGTGCTAGTAGTAAATACTCCTTTTTCATATAATGGAAATTCAAAATGAATTTCTTTTAGGATTTGTTCTGTTATAATATAGATTGTTGGGAATACAACCTGCATTGAAATTGCAAGTACAATAAGAAATACCCCTGTCTCTCGTGTTATAGAAAAAAATCTCAGAATTATGCCAAGAGGAAGAAAAAATGTTGCCATAGTTGCTTTTATCATTACCAACAAAACAACTTGGGCAGAGAGCGATCCAAATACAGTAACAAGACCAAACCCAAGTGCATTTGTTACAGATACATAAGAGTCAATTCCTGGAAAAACCTTGTATGTTACAGTAAGAACATACTCGCCAATTCTTCTTTGAAAAGTATTAAGAATTGATAGACAGACCTGAATAGAGAAGATCTCACTCATTCCAGACATTACATCATTTAATATTTTTGTTATAAAGGCAGTTGCTGCATCTATTGGATCAGAACCTCCGGCAACAGCGCATGAAAACATCTCTGATGCACGAAAAGCGCCAATTGCTGCCAAAGCTATTACTATTGAGAAAAAGAGTTCGTATAACTCAACAGAGAAGTAAGCCTCCCATTCAGGAATTTTAAATGCCTTTGCTGCCATATATTTTAGTGTAATGTAAAGAGAAAGAAGAAGGATAGATAACGCTATAAGCGGCATGTAATACGAAAGTTCTATTAACGTCGGGCAGCTCATAAGCAACATCTCATACAAGTTTTGAAAGACCGATTATTTCAACTTCTCCTCCAATCATCAATGTAATGTTTCTATACATTGTAATCGTAATTATAAATTCAATAACAGATGTTACTACTATAAGAACTATGAACTGAGAGTATGTAACTACTTCATGTATAATAAAATTGTATAGACCAACTGCTGCAGAACTTGGCAAACCTTTGTTAATTGCTGAGGAGATAACATCTCCTGAAAAAGACCACATGAATTTTGTAATAGTTATTATCGTTTTTAACGTCTCAACAGCAAATTCACCAATACTAACAACGAAATTTTTTATATTGCAAAGTAATCTAAAAATTCCTGTACCACAGCTTTTTTCAATATTTGGCTGATCACCTAATGGATCATGGCTTTTAAATAGTGCCAGCAGATCTTTAACTTTCTCTTCCCCTTCTTTTCTCTTCTCCTCGTATTCCTCAAGCTCTTCCATTGTTGATGGACCACCTGTTGGAGCTAAACCAACATATTTTGGATTATAAACAAAATCAATTGGATTACCTGCCAGATAGACATCGAATATTAGATAATTAGAAAAAATGACTGATAATGGATAAATAAAATACATTGTAATACATATTGCGATTATTGATGAGCCAGTAGTGCGATATAACGGCAATGCGCGCAAGAATAAACCAATTGGAAGAAATATCTTTGGAATCGCATCAGCTACAAACAAAAAGAAAACTTGTTTTGCTATTATAATCGCAAGAATGGTTCCTATTGCTTCTACTATAATTGTGTGCGCATTAGATAAAAGCATCAGTCCATCAAACGGCATGATTGACAAGGACAGAATATTAATACCTGGAACAAAGGAACCTATTGGGAATGAAAGCGTTGAAAGAAAACCAAGAAGTATTTCAAAAAGATAGAGCCTACCATATATCGTAAAAAGTTTTGTCTCGAGAACATCCAATGAAGCAGTTGCTATCTGGATGTGACCTGAGTATGGCATGTTATTGGCTGTAATATCCTGAACTCCGATAGTTTGTGTGCATAAATCAGGGCTTAACATGCAGATTAAACCATATGAACCTGCTGATAGAAAACCCTCAAGCATCACCCATGCACCAACAAGTACGAGTGAAAGGATTAATGCTGCCATTTCTTCTTTTGCAATTGCTAAGATGTTAGGACTTTGAAAAAGATATGCAACCATGTAGAAAAATATAGTTAATAGTACGGCAAACATGAAAACAAGCCCAAGTGCAGGGACTTCTGAAAGTGAAAGCAGAAATGGTACAAATAACACTGCATCAAGCATATTCTATATAGTACTTCCGAAAGTAAATAAAAACTGATGCTTTTTCTCACTGGTCTTGTGTCTCGCGTCCTGAGTCTTGCCTGGAACGCAAGATCGAAACTACCATAATCTAACCAATTTTTCATAGGTAAAAATTTTCTGAGCTAATCACATTGCAATTTTGATAGGCAAAACAACAAGATTATTTCTAAAGAAGTCAATTAATGTGTTAAAAGAAGTTCGGAACTACTGTTTATAATATCCCAGCTTTGCGCTAAAATAAAATAACGTCATAAAATCACACTCATTATCGACGTAAACCAAAAATTTTCTAATTTTGCGTTTTTTATATTAAATGGTGACCAAAATGAAAAAAGCACAGAAGATCCTCCATTATCTCATTCAGGATCTTTGATTAACGCGTATTTTTGTCACGATGTGAAATGCGAATTTTTTCAAGAGTGATATACGTGGCGCAAAGCCTAATATCCCACATAATTATTATATTACTTTCTATCTGATTACTCTGTATTAAATTATTTTAAGGTCTACAGATGCAATGCAATGACATAGAAAAAAAATGGGTCAAGCAATGGACTGATGCAAGGATATATGAAGTAGATTGCTGTATGGAAAAATGTGAGAAAAAAGGCAAGAAAAAAACTGAGAAAAGAAAAAAGAAGTTTATAACTGCAGCGTTTCCATATCCGAATTCACCGCAACATATAGGACATGCTAGAACGTATACTACTACTGATATCTACGCACGATATTGGAGGCTACGTGGATATAACGTGCTTTTTCCAATGGCATTTCATGTTACTGGCACTCCGATTCTGGCAATGGCAAAAAAAATTGCAGAGAGAAATGAGGAAGTGCTTTCTGTATTTGAGGATATTTATGGCATAAGTAGAGAAAGTGCTGCCGGACTTACAACACCTGAAAGTTTGGCCATGTATTTTTCCAAAGAGATAGAAGAAGGAATGAAGGAGATTGGTTACGCGATCGATTGGCGAAGGAGATTCTATTCGTTCGATGGAAAATTTAACAGATTCATAGAATGGCAGTTCAAAAAACTAAATGAATTTGGCCTGCTTGTACAGGGCGAGCATGTTGTTCCATGGTGCCCTAAGGACAACAATGCTGTTGGTGCACACGACACAAAAGGCGATGTTGACCCTGAAATGAAGGAGTTCATCGCGATAAAATTTGCCTTCAAGGATGGCTATCTGCTCACTGCTACATTAAGGCCTGAAACGATCTACGGAGTGATAAACATCTGGGTAAACCCGAAAAGCATGCACGTACGGGCAAAAAGCAAGAAGACAAATGAAATATTCTATATCAGCAAAAAGGCTTGTGAGAAAATGAATTCGCAAGGGTTCGAGCTCGAAGTGATGGATGAATTAAAAGTGAATGAGCTTATCGGCAAGAACGCTTTGAACATAGTTACTGGAAAGGCAATTCCAATCTATGCAGCAGAATACGTGAACGATAGTGAAGGAACCGGCATTGTAATGAGCGTTCCTTCTCATGCGCCTTATGATCATATTTCTTTAGTTGGTATGGGACTACACATCAACTACACTCAGATAATACAAGTCGAAGGCTACAAATTTATGGCGCAGGAGCTCCTTGAGCAGCGTGGGATAAAGGACCAGCACGATCCTAGAATAGAAGATATTGTGAAGGAAGTGTACAAGAAGGAAATACTAACCGGTATCATGCTAATTGGTCCGTATAAAGGAGAAAAAGTTTCGGTTGCAATAGAAAAAACAACTAAAGATATGTTGGCTAGAAAGCAGGCTCTCTCGTTATGGGAAATAAACAACAAACCGGTATATTGCCGTTGTGGTGCTGAAGTTATCGCTAATGTAGTGCGCAATCAGTGGTTCATCAATTATGGGGATGAGAAATTGAAGGAAAAAGCGCGCGATTGCATAGCAGCGATGAGTATAATTCCTGAGAAAAATCGTGCTGATTATCTTTACGTAATTGGATGGCTGCGCGAGAAAGCGTGTACACGTGCAGCTGGCCTTGGAACAAGATTTCCATTTGACAAAACGCAGATGATCGAGGCCTTATCTGACTCAACAGTTTATATGGCGTTTTATACGATCGCGCATTTGCTTAATGAAATTCCAGAAAGCGAAATGACAGAAGAATTTTTTGATTATGTATTTTGTGGTAGAGGAAAAGGAGGAATAGTTGCAAAGAAATGCAGAGAATCTTTTCTTTACTGGTATCCTATTGACTCACGCCACAGCGGTGCAGATCTTATGCGTAATCATCTACCATTTTTCATCATGAATCATGTTGTGATTTTTCAAAAAGAGCACTGGCCAAAGCAGATTGCTGTTAATGGTTTCGTACTAATGGATGGAAAGAAAATGAGTAAGAGCATTGGGAACATACTACCTCTTCGCAAGGCCATCCGTGAATATGGTGCAGATATAATTCGTTTTTCAGTTGTAAGTGGCGCAGACTTAACGCAAGATACAGATTTCAACAAAACAGTTGCAGAAGGAACAAGAAATAGAGTTGAATATTTCAAGAAAATGATTACAGAATCAGCGAAAACAAAGATAACAAGTCATAAAAGGATAGAAAAATGGTTGCTATCGAGATTGAATCGAAAAATAAAAATGGCTGGAGAATTTTATGAAAAACTTGCGCTACGCGAGCTTGCGCTTGAAATATTTTATGGCGTTTATGATGATTTAAAATGGTACGGAAAGCGCACAAGTAAGCATAACCTGCATGACTTTTTCAAGAAATGGGTTGTGCTGATTGCTCCGTTCATGCCTCATTATGCAGAGGAATTTTGGCATAAACTTGGTGGTGAAGGTTTTGTGGTAAATGCGCAGTTTCCTGACGCAGATGAGAAAGCAATTGATGACAGAATTGAACAAGGTGAGGAACTTGTACGCAGTGTGCGAGAAGATATAGAAAATATTGAGAAAATACTGAATAGAAAACCAAAAAAGATTCATGTGTTTATAGCAAATGAGATAAAGCGAGATATTTACGCACTGATTGCGCGTGAGAAGAAGTTCGACTTGGTGCTGAACGCAGCAAAGGCAAACGCAAAACTCAAGACCAAAATGGATGTTGTCCAACGCATTGTGAAATTACTTATAAAAAATGCGCACTCGCTGCCAAAAATACTTTCATCAAAAGAAGAATTAAATGCGCTTAATGAAGCAGAGGAATTTTTTAGAAAAGAGTTTAGATGTACTATCTCAATTGAAATGGAGGATATAGCAAAACATGAGCGGGCTAAGAATGCATTACCTAACAAGCCCAGCATTGCTTTTGAATAAAGTTGGAATAACACTAGGGATGTTGAAAGAACCTGACTTAAGAAATAGATAAGGTTGTTTAATGAAAATCAAAGATCTTCTGACAAATGTACTTACACAAGCAGAAATGAAGAAACTAATTACTTCTTTTGATATAATTGGTGATATTGCAATAATTGAAATTCCAAGAGGACTTGAGAAAAAGGAAAAATTAATTGCTAAGGCATTAATGACAGTTCATAAAAACATCAAAGTTGTTGCAAAAAAAAGCCAAATAGAAGGAACGTACAGGATAAGAAAATTAAGAGTAATTGCAGGTGAACGCAGAACAGAAACCATCCATAAAGAGCATAATTGTATAATAAAACTAGATACATCGAAAGTTTATTTTTCTGTTAGATTAAGCCATGAACGCGAACGAATCGCAGCGCAAGTAAAAAACGGAGAAAATGTACTTGTAATGTTTGCTGGTGTTGGCCCATTCGCATTAGTAATTGCAAGAAAAAAACCAAATGCAAAAATTATAGGTATCGAACTAAATCCTGTTGCAGCAGAATATTTTAAAGAAAATATAAAACTAAATAAACTGAAAAACTGCGAAGCGCTTTATGGGGATGTTCGTAAACTTATAGCAAAACGCAAGACTCAAGACTCAAGATTGATTTGTTGGGCAGACAGAATTCTTATGACACTGCCAAAAAACGCAGAAGATTTTCTTGATGTTGCGTTTTTAGCTGCAAAAAACAATACAATAGTTCATTTTTATCATTTTGGGCCAGAAGAGAAAGTTTTTGATGACGCAGAAACCAAAATAACAAATGCAGCAAAAAAATCAAATCTAAAAATTAAAATCTTAAATAAAAAAATTGTCAGACCATATGCGCCTAAAATTGTGCAGGTTTGTATTGATTTTAAGATGCAATGACAAAATTTAAATCAAAAAAATATATCGCGCTTTCCTTGTTCAATATGCAAAAGCCTTTTTCTTGTTTCTTTTTTTCTTCCATTATTTTCTATCTTTGCAAGCTCATGCTCTATTAAAGACTCTCCTTTTTTTCTTGTCTGAGTTGATGCATAATCAATAAGATATTCTTTTAATGTAAGTATCGCGTTTGGCCTACATAGATATTGGATATTTCCTGTTTTTGCAAGCTTCATAAAACGATCTCCGGTTCTATTACTACGATAACATGCAGTACAGAAACTTGGTATGTGCCCATCACTCATCATACTTCTGACAACAGTATCAACGTCTCTCTCATCAGATATAATAAACTGACTAGAATTCTCTTCTTTAAATGACTGTTGGTTTTGGATCGATAGCCAAAACTTTTTAGTTTGAGTGGAATAGCCGCCTGGAGACGTCGCCGAGGCAGCTGATGTCTGGGAAATGCCAATCTTAAATGCTTTTGAACGTATCTCTGGTGTTTCTCTAGTTGATATAATCATTCCTGTATATGGAACAGTAAGTCTTAGGATCGCAATAATTTTAAGAAAATCAAGATTAGAAATAGGATGTGTTTGCTTAAAGACAATTCCTGGTGCTGGCCTAATACGGGGAACTGAGAGTGTATGTGGTCCAACCCCATATTTTTTTTCCATATAGTGTATGTGGGATAGTAATGCGATTATCTCAAATCTGTAATCATAAAGTCCGAAAAGGATTCCCATACCATAGTCATCTATACCTGCCTTGAAAGCGCGTTCGTGCGCAGAGATCTGACGGATATAATCAGCTTTTGGACCAAAATGTAGTTTCCCATATGTTTTTCTGTGATATGTTTCCTGGAACAATTGATAGGTGCCGATTCGCATTTCTTTAAGCTTTCGATAATTTTCTAATGATGTTGCAGCTATATTAACATTGATTCTGCGAATTCCTCCTTTTTTTATTCTCTTGCTTGTATCGTATATCGTTCTGATTGCATCACAAATATAATCTATTGAAGTTTCTGGATGCTCTCCTGTTTCCAAAAGGATCCTCTTATGCCCAATATTTATTATATTTCTTGCTTGCTCTGTTATTTCTTCCATACTAAGTTTTTTTCTAACAATTATTTTGTTGCTATAACGAAAGCCACAGTAAGCACAATTATTTATACAGTAATTAGAGAGGTATAACGGAGCAAAAAGAACTATTCTATTACCATATATCTCGTTTTTAACTCTGCTCGATGCATCAAATAATAAATTAAGATATTTTTTTGATATTTTTAATAATATTGCAACCTCATCCAAAGAAAGTCCTTTTTTCTTGCTCGCTTTTTTCAGGATTTTACTAATTAACTGATCTGTCGGCTTTTTCGCACTACTAATAATATCATTAATTGTATTTTCGTTTGGTATAAACATCTACTCAGCTTCTCAGCTTACCAAATCTGTTGGAGCTCTTCCTAATTCATACAATAGTTTTAAACTTTGCACAATGTTTTCTTTTGTTGAGAGATTATCCCCAAACTTATTAGGGTATAGTTCATACTTGTTTTTATATTCTGATGGAGTTAAGCTGATCATAATAGAATTTGCTCCTGCCATTAAACAATGCCTCTTTCCGTTCTCTATGATGGTTTCCATAGCAGTAGTAACAGCAATGTGCGATTGTGGTATTGCTATTCTAATCGTTGCAATAGTTTTCAAAAGTTCTTCTGGGGAGATTTTTTTAACAGATGCAAGTGGTGTTTCTGGATGCGGGATTAGAGGCCCGAATGAAACCATATCTGGTTTTAAAGAACGCATTAATAAGATATCATTTGCGATGTTCTCAATTGTTTGATCTGGCAAACCTATAAGAAAGCCTGTTGCAACAACAAACCCAAATTCCTTAAGTTTTTTAATAAGATTAATACGATCAGAAAACTTTTTTCCTGGCCTTAGTTTTGAATATAAAAATTCATTTGATGTTTCAAACCGTATCAATGCTCCGTAAGCACCAGCATTAAATAATTTTTTATAGCATTCAAAACTTCTTTCTCCAATACTCATAAATAATAGAACACCACATTTGTCCCTTATTGATCTCACAAGTGAAAGTAGATCATCATCAGAATAATAAAAATCTTCTCCAGATTGAAGTACGAGTGCACGAAAATTAAGTTTTTTAACAGCATATTCTGCGAGTGATGATATTTCTTCAATCGTCATTCTATATCTGTAAATTTTAGCATTACTTTTTCTTATCCCGCAATAAGCGCAATCATTTATACAATAATTTGAGAACTCAATAATCCCATGAACGCACGAGGCATTAGAGATATTTTTTAATCTCAGTTTATTTGCCATTTTGCAAATATTTGTGATCTCTTCTTTTTTTTCAAAAGATAAAAAATTAATTATCTCTTTTCTACTTATGCGATTTGTTTGTTTTTCTTTCCATAAGTTTTTTGTTAGATCTCTATCTTTCTTTTTAAGCTCTGTAAAACGCCTTTTCCAAAATTTTAATATTTGTTCTGCTTCTTCTTTTCGAATAGTATCAACAATAATGCCACCTTGTGCATATACATATTCACCAATTGATAAAAGTATTCGTCCTGGATTAGCTGCTTTTCTTGTTTTACCAAAGTAATCTAGATAAACTAATTTTGCGTCTAAAGAAATAACTTTTCCTGGGATAGCATAGCACATAGATAACACGTATTTGTAAGTGATAGACGAATATGTTTATAAAAGCTTATAAAAAGAAAACATCAAAAAGTTCGTAAGCATTGTAAGAAGGAGTACTACATTAGTATAAACCAGCAATCTTCCCAGAAATTAAGAATAATATCATACCAAATGTAATTGGTGGCAATGCAGGCAAAATCATATTTTTCTTAAAAATTAGAAATAAGAACAGCATAAGCGAAATGACTGCGCCTAAAAATACGAAAATAGATGCAATATAACTTATCTGAAGTGCAGAAACCTCTAGCATAATTGGTGCAAGTACATCCCCACTTCCAAGGTTTATACGTGCCTCTTTTTTTGTTTTTGGAATGATTTCACATACAGTAATTGTAAATGAAAGTTCTTTTTTCATCATGAATTTTGCCATTTCAATCATATGCCCTGTTTTGAATACAGCTATATAATCATAAATTGATAGAAGAAAAAGGAATAAAATAACCGGAATTACTCCAAGTGAAAGACCAAATATTGCTCCTATGCCAGCAGCAGCAAGAATTGTTGTAAAATTTTTTATTGATGGTAGGAAAAATTTTGCAACTGCGATTAAGACCCCAAGCAAAATGCCAATTATCATGCTGCTTTCATAGCTATACGAAAGACGTAAAAATGAATAGAAAACAATTGAAGATGATACTGAAATTAAGAATAGCTCAATGAATTTAAAGATTAAATCAGCAAAATAAAATTTTATTATAAAAATAAAAAAAACAGCACCTAGAATGACATACAGAAAAAAATAAACGGCATTCATCAGATCTTGGCTATCTTTAGTAATGACAAATGCGCTAACATAAGGATTTTTTATCATATCATTAAAGATCATAACTCCTGTAAAAATTCCAAGAAGCTGCGCAATTATAAAAAGGGAGAGAAGATGTACTATAAGATTCATTGAAACGACCCATAAGTTGTCAACGCTCACTCACTGATCTAACATGACCATGCTCTCTTTCATAAATCTCGCCACGTCTAAGAAGCTCTGCTATTATGCGGCGTGCAGTCTGCTCATCCATTCCATAGCTTATTGCATCGCTTACAACTGCTTCAATCTCTGCACTATCCTCTTTCTTTAGATGAGTGTGAATTATCTCAAGTATTACATCAATTTTTTGCAATTTATCTCGCTCAGATTTTGGTTTTCCAGTAGTAACCGTATCAACATCAAAAAGGCCTGTTGCCTTATCAGTCATAACCTGCTTCATCACATAACGCATAAGAGAAATCGCAACTTCTGCGTCCCTTTCTTCTGCCAATTGGTTTAAACGCAGTTTTGCATTCGCCTCGGAGAGACGTACTAAACCCTCAAGATACCTAGGTGTTATTGCTACTGAACCTACATCCTTGCTCATCCTTCTAAGTTCAACATAGAAATCCTTTATTTTTTCAACAGCACCTGTAGTTATTTGAGGGGAAATGTAACGACGGGCATATGCAATGTACTTTCTCAACAAGTCTCTATCGATTGGACGTTCACCTTCTTCTTGGATAGGCTTGCCTATGTGCGCTGAAAGAATATGCTGCGCAAGTTTTGAGTCTTTTTCTTCATCAAGTATATCAACTATTGGGAAAATTAAATCAAAACGAGACATTAAAGTAGGAGCAACATCAAATTGCTCTGCAAGATTTCTTGTTTGATCGAACCTTCCATATTTTGGATTCGCAGCAGCAAGTAATGCTGTTTTTGATTTAAATTTTGCTACTATTCCTGCCTTTGCAACAGAAATTTGCTGCACTTCCATTGCTTCGTGCATTGCTGCACGATCTTCTTCATTTATTTTATCAAACTCATCTATTGAAATATTACCTCCACTTGCAAGTACAAGCGCGCCTGCCTTCAATACCCAGCCGCCTTCTCCAAACTCATCCTTTTCTGCAGTGACAGTAAGTCCTGCAGATGATACGCTTTTTCCGCTTACGTAAATACTTTTTGGTGCAAGTTCAGATACGTGTTGTAGAAAACGTGTATTATGAACAATCATGCCATTTGCTATAAAGTTGTGCGTTGGTTCAACTTGCAAATCATAAACCCACTCTTCCTTTATTTTCACTTTTCTTATAGCTTTCACTTTATCCCAAAAGATATGAGAGTAAGAAAGCAATTCTAGTACACGAATATTTCTAGATGCAATAGCAAATTTTTCATCATTGAATAATATCTGTGCTGCCAATGATTTTTTGAAAGCAGTCACAATAGCTTTTAGCGTTGCACGAGAGGGATTTCTATCTTCTCTTTCGAGATGTTGGTATATTGTACGGTCGATACCACAATGGAACTGTGTAAGACCAAGGGCCTTCCTTGTTTCTTTAAGAATGAATTTAATATTTGGAATAATATCAATGTTTGTATTGAACTTTTTATTCGAGAATATCGATTTTAATTTTCGAATTTTTTCTTGTGATGTGAATGAAATAATCTTCATGTACTTCTGAGCGTTCTCACCAAGAATAGACACCCTATAATAAATTGTACGTTTATGATTATTGGTATTAGTTGTGCGTGAATATGTTTGATTGAGTTGGCTTAATATTCCAAAACGTAAAAGAAGAAGGCGGATGTCGTCTAGCAGATCTTTGTTTACTGAGACAATAATTATTCCTTCTTTTCCTATGCTTGCCTTACAATCAAAATAGGCTTTTATAAATTCTTTAACTACTTCTTGCGGACTTTTCATAATTATTTGTGGAATAGATTTAGTCCTTCTTACATAACCATCTCCAATAAGATACCCCAGCAATCTCGCCAACCTAGGGGTCAGTATTTCTGGCAGCTGCACAATATTAGCATTCGTCATTCCTCTTTTTATAGATTGTAACTTCTGAATTTTTCCAGGTATGTTTATGTAACGTGGCGTTGCAATGAATTCGCCATCCTTAAGATCTTTTGCAGGCTTTGAAAGAATTAAACTATTTGATAAAACGAAAAATGGGTGCTCTTGTGTAACTCGCACTGATTTACCAGTGAATGTCTCTATTTCATATAAAAATTCTGGTGCCTTTAGCTTCCAGAAATATGTTGCTTTTGATTCTTCTATTCTTCCATCTAGATTCAGAGAAAAAAGATCACGATTTGAAATGGCATATACTCCATCTTCAACTTTATGCGTACCATTTTTATTCAATGTGCTTTCTACAATATCACGTATATTCTCTATACTACCATCAGCAAGCATTATTTTTGTATTGCCGTCTGTACATTTAGCGATTCCAGGATCGCCAATTAGAAGGATGTGAACGTCATCGCGGATTGGAAGACCACCTGGAATTTTCTTTCCACGTGTACCACCAAAAAGTTGCAATGAAAGTGCCTTTTTTACTTCTTCATGACCATAGATTGCTGGTGCTATTGATTTCATAATAAGCTCTTCAATATTTGGATTTTTTGATAATTCAATTATTCTTCTTTCATCTTCTTTTGTAATTTCTATTTCTTCGAAGTCGCGTTTTAAGCTCCTTACATGAATTACTTCAAGATAACGCGTGTAGATAAGCTCCTGTTTCTGACGCATTTTCAGTGGTGGACGAAGACGAAGAATACCAACAAGCTCGATGTTGTCACCTGGCGATACGGTATTGACAATATCATCTTCAAGCCATAGTTCAATATGTGCTGCAGGAGCACCTCCGCGAACTCGTTCAAGAAGTTCCTGCACTTCAGCACGCTGAATGTCTACAAAGCGGCTTTTTTCTTCTGATTGTTTCAAAGCAAATTTCTTGCACGATTCGCATCGTTTTGGTGGAGTGAAATTTTTTGTCACAAGCGTGCGCATCTCTGAGTCGCATACCTGACATGTATAGACGGCGATCTTAACACGATTCATTAATTCTGCACGTCTTGTTACAACGCCCTTAAATGAAACAATCTCATTAAGATTTTTTGAGCTTAATTGTTCGATTAAAATATCACTAGATGGTAAATTCGAGAAGCGCACATGTGGTGTAAATTCTTCAATAGCACCTGGTAATGTAAGCTTCATTTCTCTTATTGCAGTTTCAGCAGCTTCTATTGTAATATCTGGTTCATGAATAAGTTTATCAGCGAGAGTTGGATCGAATTTTTCTAAGTCACTGTAATCAATAATAACACTTTTTCTCTTTGGATAAACTAAGAGAAGCTCATTAATCTTGCTCTTGTATATATTGATAAAAAATTCATTAAAAAGAGATATCAACGGTGTCAAGTTTATTTTCTCCATTTTCTTCACTTTTAAAAAGGACTTAAACTTTATTAAGATGGTTTTAATAAACTTACGATGATGTTAAATAGTTTCTTATAAGTTGATTTTCATGTATCGTTCATGTTATATTAAAGATGCAAAAATGCATGTTGGGAACAGTATAAGGATTGCAGGATGGGTACATGATTTTCGTAATCTTGGTAAGCTAAAATTTGTGCTTGTCAGGGATAGAAGTGGGATTATTCAAGTAATAATGAAGAAAGGCTATGTTGCCGATAAATTACTAGCAGCAGTTGAGTTAAATAGAGAAGATGTAGTTGCATTTGAAGGGACGGTAATTGAAAGCAAGATAGCGCCTAATGGCATTGAGCTAGTACCTAATAGATTTGAGTTATTAAATAAAGTTGAGAAGAAATTGCCTGTTGATCCTGCAGATATCGTTCCTACTGAGCTTGATGTTAGAATAGATAATCGCTATATTGACCTTCGCAGGTCCACACCATCTTCTATATTTGCTATAAAATCAATAGTCGCAAATGCGTTTAGAGAAAAGGCGCTTTCAATGGATTTTGTTGAGATTCATCCATCTCTAATCACTTGTGCAGCAACAGAAGGTGGGGCAAATGTATTTTCATTGCAGTATTTCGAAAATCATGCATACCTAATTCAGTCACCTCAACTTTACAAACAATTAGCAGTAATTGGAGGGTTTGACCGCGTTTTTATGACGATTCCTGTGTTCAGGGCTGAAAAGCATAATACTACTACGCATCTTAATGAAATCATTCAGATGGATACTGAAATGGGATTCGCAGATCATAAAGATGTGATGAAGACATTGGAAGAAATGGTATTGTATATATTAAAAGAAGTAAAAAATAGAGCTAGTTTAGAACTCAAAATACTCGACATAGATCTTCAAGTACCTGATAAAATTTCTTATTACACTTATACAGAATTGGTTGAAAGACTTAACAAAGAAGGATTTGAGATGAGTTGGGGTGAGGATTTCTCAAAAGATGTAGAAAAAAAATTGTTTGAACTACTTGGAGAAGAACTTTATTTTATATATAACTGGCCTGTTAATACGCGTGCATTCTATTCTATGCCAGATGAAGAGGATCCAAGAATCTGCCATGCATTTGATCTTATTTATCGCGGATTGGAGATTGCTAGTGGTGCACAAAGAATCCATAAAGCAGAAATGCTTGTCGAGCAGCTTAAAAAGCACGGGCTTGATCCATACAATTTCGAATTTTATCTAAACGCATTTAAACTCGGAGCACCTCCTCATGCAGGCTGGAGCATTGGATTAGAACGATTTGTTATGAAGATATGTAATCAACAAAACATTCGTGAAGCAATGCTGTTTCCAAGGGATAGGACAAGATTGCATCCTTAGGCAAAAAGAGAGATAAAAATGACAATTCTAGTAACAAACGATGATGGTCAGAGCGAAGGTGTTGAGCTGCTTCTGGCAGTTGCAAAATCGATTGATAAGCGTGCATATGCAATAGTGCCAGACAGCCAGAAAAGCGCAACTTCAGTTTCACTAACACTTCACAAGCCACTACGCCTGCACAAACTGCGTGATGATCTCTACACGCTAAGCGGCACCCCTACTGATATAGTTTTCTTTGCTTTGAATTCGAAAGAACTGCCAAAGCCGTCGTTTATATTGTCAGGTATAAACAACGGTGATAACTGCGCAATGAGCAGCATACTTAGCTCTGGAACAATTGGCGCATGCTGGCAGGCAATGCTTGAAGGTGTTCCAGCAATCTCTTTTTCCATTTACAAAGCACCAGAGCGCTTGGATGAGAAAAACCCTTGGAAAGATAAAGAGGCACTGATAAAAAAGTTCGTGAAAAAAATAATCTCTAATTTGAAGAAGATAAAATCCGATATGTTCTACAATGTTACACTACCTGATGATTTATTACATGCAAAGATCGTGCACATGAAAAAACTCCAGCGCAGCCGTTTTAATGCAATAATAACCTGCCGTAAAGACCCGAACAACGTACCATACTACTGGCTTTCTGGTGATTTAAAAAAAATAGAAAAAGGTACTGATTTATATGAAGTTGCAGTAAAAAAGAATGTAGTAGTCACACCAGTCCATCTTTCATTCATCGAGAAGTAGAAGACTTTGCATATTGTAATTGCTCTAAAGTCAGATTTGAAATCCTTAGATATTCAGAGAAAAGTTGTTCTAGCAGATTGGATTTTTCAATGTAAA
>JBGFRY010000066.1:0-5602 GCA_041694845.1 Microcaldota archaeon | reverse complement strand
GTGCAGAATATTTTTCAGTCAATGGAAAAGCTCACCTACTTGTAGATGGGTTGTTTACCATTGAAAATGGTAGAATTGTAAGCGCTTAAAAATCTACTGATAGCCTCGTAAATCTTTCGTTCGTAATTATATCTGACTAAAATGCCTCCAACATATGAGAAGCTTGTTGAAATAGTTAAGCTCCAGCATACTAAGATTAGGGATATTCACGAAAGCGGAAATTATTGAGCGCTTACTAAAGTTCTTCTCACTGTACCAAAAAAAAAGAAAATAAAAAGAAATCTGAAACTACAAGTTGTCAAAGCTTTTTCTTTAGTTTAGAATTCTAGTCCGAAAATCTTTTAAAACTATCCTTCTAAAAAGACCGATATGGAAGTTAAACTGGTCCTAGAAAGCATTCGTCAGTCTGGTTTGCCAGAAGTAATAAGAAGAGATAGCGTGATTATAAGGCCAACTCCTCCAGTTAGGAAGATTATAGCACTGGCAGGACCAAGAAGGGCTGGAAAAACTTATCTTCTTTACCAACTTGCAAAAGAGCTTAATGATTGGTATTATGTGCGCTTTGAAGACGAAAGACTTGACATTTCAACCTCGCTGCTTGGAGAGATATGCGCTTATGTTTCAGGAAAGTCAGGGAATGTTTTTCTTGACGAGATAGACAAGGCACCAAATTGGGAAGTGACGCTAAGAAGAGTGGCTGATGATTATCATGAATTAAATTTTTTTGTCTCTTCCTCATCTGCAAAATTAGCATACGAATTCTTGCCTTCGCCCTTAAGAGGGAGAACACTGTCTTACGAAGTGTTGCCACTTTCTTTCAGAGAGTTTCTTCGATTCAAAAAAGTGGCTATCGAATTGATGGATGAGAAAACAACTGCTAAGGTAAAGAACCTTCTTGAGGAGTATCTTTTATTTGGCGGCTTTCCAGAAGTTGTTTTAGAGAGTAATCATCTCACAAAGATCGAGCTGCTTAATAGTTATTTTGAAACGACAGTATCAGTGGACGTTGCAGAAAAATTTAGGGTAGACTATCAACTTGTAAAATATGCAGCAAGAATGATTAGGAAAATTGGTTATTACAGTGCAAGTAAAATGTTCGAACTGTTCAAGAGCGCAGGTTTTAGAGTAGGTAAAGAGACTACGCTTAAGCTTGAAAGTTTCTTTAGCCAAGTATACTATGCAGCTTTTGTTGAGGTATTTTCTCCAAAAGCCAAAGATATTCTTCTGTACCAAAGAAAGCCATATCTTTTGGATACAGGCCTCATTGCGTTTGGTTTATCTGAAAGCTGGTGGCGACTTTATGAGAATGCTGTCTACTTGCAACTTAGAAGAAACAAAACAATAGGAGAAGAAATAAACTACTGGAAATCTTCCGAAGGATACGAAGTAGATTTTGTTGTCAGGGAAGGAACACAGATCAAGCATCTAATCCAAGTGTGTTATGATGTTGAAGATGAAAAAACGAAAAAAAGAGAAACAAGAGCAGCTATAAAGGCAGCTAAAGAGTTTGGTATAACCAATATTACTGTGATAACCAAGAATTTTGATAGTGAAGAGCTTGTTGATGACGTAAAGATAAAATGTACACCATTGTGGAAGTTTCTCTTAGGCACATAGAATAATCCAATTACAAATTAATATTCTTCAAACCTAATTCTTTCTTCAATTCTCTATATCGGTTTCTTATTGTAACTTCAGTAACACCTGCAACATCTGCAACTTCTTTCTGCGTTCTTTTATCACCGAACATTGCACTTGCGATATAGAGCGCTGCAGCTGCAACACCTGTTGGACCTCTGCCAGATATCAAACCTTTTTTCAATGCCTTCCTAATTAGTTTAATTGCCTCTTCTTGAACATTACCGCCAAGACGTAATGCAGTTGCAAATTTCTGTACGTATTGTGATGGGTCAGTTAGTGGAACATTAACATCTAATTCAGTTTTCAAGAATCGATATGCACGTCCTATTTCCTTTTTTTCCATTCCAGATGCCTTTGCGATTTCATCAAGAGTCCTTGGAATACCTTGCATTCTGCAGATTGCATAAATAACCGCAGCTACAACTGACTCGATCAAACGGCCACGAATAAGTTCTTCTTTAACAGCTTTTCTATAGAGAAGGGCTGCACTTTCCTTTATATTTTCTGGTAAACCAAGAGAAGAAGCAACGCGATCCAATTCTGCTAATGCAATAACTAAATTACGCTCCATCGAAGATGCAATAGAAACCCTTTTATGCCATTTTCTTATACGATAGAGTTGCGCCTGTTTTTTAGGTGAAATCTTTCCACCACGAATGTCTCTATTATACTGGTCGATTTCAGTTACAAGTCCTTTATTTGGCCGCATATATTTAATAGGCGCGCCACCTCTTGCACGCTTTGCTTTTTGTTCAGCATCAAAAGCACGCCAATCAGGTCCTTGATCTTGGATATTCTCTACAATAATAAGACCACATTGCGCACAGAGTAATTCCCCACGTTCATAATCCCTAATAAGTCTTTTCCCGCTACATTCTGGGCATTTCGTTGGAAAAACCATGCTAACACCCCTTAATTTATATAAAACTTTTTATTTGCTCTTGGCAAAAATTCAAAAAAACCTCACTAATAAGAAAGTTTATAAACTTTACTATAATTTATATAGGCGGTAGTTTTATAAATCTTTCGACTGCCGCGGATAGTAGTTCCGAACTTCTTTTGACGCATTGAAGATGGACCTTAGTAGAACCTCTTTTAAGAGACTTTTTACGTATCAAACTACTAAGGTGACAACCATGCAAGTATATCAGTTAGATCTAAATAGCTTTAGCTCACAGGGGCTTTGCGCCACGTATCTCACTTATGACGTTATTTTATTTTGGCGCAAAGCTACACGGCACTGAAAACATGGCAAGAAAAATATTTAAAAATTTTTCTAAACATAAAGAAACTTGCTTGGTATCCTTTCTTGTAAACGTGAAAGCAAGATATTGAAGAAATATTATAGAAACGTTGGTTTTGTTCTAATAAATAAAACTATAATTTAGAGGTGAATGTTATGAGTAAACAGATTAGTGGAGAACAAGTATATGTACTACCAGAAGGAGCACAACGAGTACTTGGTAGAGATGCAATGAGAGTAAACATTGCAATAGCCAATGCAGTAGCGAACATTGTAAAAACAACTCTTGGGCCAAAAGGTATGGACAAGATGCTAGTAAGTGACCTAGGTGATATTGTAATCACAAATGACGGCGCAACAATTCTTGAAGAAATGAATGTTGACCATCCAGCAGCAAAATTGATGGTTGAGATTGCCAAAACACAGGATAAGGAAGTAGGTGATGGAACGACAACATCAGTTGTTATTGCAGGTACTCTGCTCAGAAAGGCAGGCGAACTGATTGATCAGAGTATTCATCAGACTGTTATAATAAAGGGTTTTGAACTTGCATCAAAAAAAGCAGAAGAAACATTGAACGGTGCTTCAGAAAAGGTAACTTCAGAAGATACAGAAACGCTTACAAAAATAGCAAAGATAGCAATGGCATCAAAAGGTGTTGGAACAGAAGATGAAAAGAAAAAAATTGCAGATATTGTTGTCAAGGCAGTTAAACAAGTTGTAGAAAAAAAAGATGAAAAAATTGTAATAGATCAGGATCTAATAAAGATTGAAAAAAAAGCTGGTGGGGAGATAATGGATACTGCTTTGATTCAAGGTGTACTTGTTGATAAAGAAGTCGTGCACGCAGGAATGCCAAAAACAGTAAAAAACGGCAGTATTGTATTGATAGATGCTGCACTTGAGATCGAAAAAACAGAAGTAGATGCAAAGATTGAAATCACCTCACCGGATCAGATGGAATCTTTCTTAAAACAAGAAGAAAAAATGCTAAGAGAAATGGTTGATAAAATAGCGGCAGTTGGTGCGAACGTAGTATTCTGCCAAAAAGGTATTGATGACCTGGCACAACATTATCTTGCAAAGAGAGGGATTGTTGCAGTTAGACGGGTAAAGAAATCAGACATGGAAAAATTAGCTCGCGCAACAGGTGCATCGATCGCATCCTCACTAGAAGACTTGAAAAAAGAGGATCTTGGTCATGCTGGCCTTATTGAGGAAAGAAAAATCGGTGGAGAAGCAATGGTTTTTGTTGAGCAATGCAAAGATGCAAAAAGTGTAACAATATTCGTGCGCGGCGGTACTGACCATGTTGTAAGCGAAGTTGAGAGGGCAGTCGTAGATGCACGTGGGGCAGTAAGCTCTGCACTTGTAGATGGAAAATATGTAGTTGGTGGTGGTGCCATTGAAATGGTGTTAAGCAGATACCTTAATGCATATGCAACTGAAATAGGTGGAAGAGAGCAACTTGCAATTCAAGCATTTGCAGATGCATTAGAAGCAATACCAAAAACATTGGCAGAAAATGCAGGTATGGATCCAATAGACACAATTGTTAGCTTAAGAAATAAACATAAGAAAGATGATGGAAAGTATTTCGGCGTAGATGTTATAAATGGAAAAACTACAGATCTGAAAGATAATGTGCTAGAACCTGCAAAGGTTAAGAAACAAGCAATTAGTTCAGCTGTTGAAACTGCAAGATTGATCTTAAGGATTGATGATATAATAAGTTCTAAAGGAAAGGCACCAGCAATGCCTCCTGGTGGAGCTGGTGGAATGGGTGGAATGGGCGGCGGAGATATGGATTAGCAGTTCATTCTGAACAATCGCATCTTTAAACAAATTTTTTTCTTTTTTAGTTTTTTTAAAGTATCTTTTCAAACTCTAGTTTGCGATAGATGAGTTCATTTTAGTGTGCTATTTTTATTTCGTTATTTTCTTATTTTTTTATGGAAGCTGCAAAAAAAGTTAAATTTGGTGGAAAAGAAACTACCGCACCACTCTCTGGCAAGAAATGTGTTTATTTTGAAACAGCAATCTTTTTTGGGAGAATTGGTCAACATTAACTGGGCATTATAATACAACAGAGTACTTAATTACTGAACAATCGCATCTTTAAACAAATTTTTTTCTTTTTTAGTTTTTTTAAAGTATCTTTTCAAACTCTAGTTTGCGATAGATGAGTTCATTTTAGTGTGCTATTTTTATTTCATTATTTTCTTATTTTTTTATGGAAGCTGCAAAAAAAGTTAAATTTGGTGGAAAAGAAACTACCGCACCACTCTCTGGCAAGAAATGTGTTTATTTTGAAACAGCAATCTTTTTTGGGAGAATTGGTCAACATTAACTGGGCATTATAATACAACAGAGTACTTAATTACTGAAATTGAAGAGAAAAGAATAGAGATGCGAGTTCCTCCAGCACAGCTTTGCGCCAAAATGAAATAACATCCTAAAAACGAAAAAAGCACAGAAGATCCTGTATGCAAACGTGAAACAAGAAAAAAAAGTAAAATTTTAGTGTCTGACCTTGCAGAGATAGTTTTACTCAAACAATATTTTCAAAAATCAGAAAGAGTAATGGAATGAATTGCTAATATTTTTGATAAAAGAGAAAAGAGTGAAGGTTATTTCTCCTCATATAAAAGAGGTTTCTAGGCATCTACTTAATGAGCTGCCTAAAGCAAGGCAAACAGAGTGCCTAGCTCGAATAAC
>JBGFRY010000036.1:0-24737 GCA_041694845.1 Microcaldota archaeon | reverse complement strand
TTTATTTCTTTATATAAATTTTTATAATTGAACGGATCGCCGTTCAATAGCATAAAAATTTAACATTTATTTCTTTATATAAATTTTTATAATTGAACGGATCGCCGTTCAATAGCATAAAAATTTAACATTTATTTCTTTATATAAATTTTTATAATTAACTCATTTATCTGGCTTTAATCTCCTTTGCCTCTCTTTCAGACTCGAGCAGCATTACAATCATACCCTTTTTTACTGGGCCTTTTATATTACGTAATATCACTCTACCTGCATCTGGTCCTTCAAGAATTTTGCAAAGGACTTGATAAATCTCACCGTATACTCCTGTTTTTGTTTTTATCTCAACAATCTCTGCTGGAACTCCTTCTAAAGCCAATAAATCACCATTAGTTACTCATTGATAGTTAATGATAATTCTTATTACACTTTTTTCTCCTCTGTTTTTTCAGCTTTTAATTTTTTAGTGGTCTTTGGTTTTGCTACTTTTTCCTCCTTCTTTTTTTCTTCTGCTGGTTTTTCATGAATTGGTTTTTGATGTGTTACTGGCACACTTGTAGGTGTATGGGTAGTTACTTCTAATTTCGGTAATTTCTTTATAATATCTTGAAGTGTTTCAATTGCAGCGCCAGCATTTTCTACTGCAACACAGGAAGTACCTACTGCAATACCAACTGCATTTCCGAGCTCTTTTTTTGTTGGTGCATATGCATATGTAATCCCTTTTTCATTACATAACATTGGTATGTGAATGACGATTTCTTCTGGTGTTACATCCTCTGCGAGAACAACTAGTTGGGCAGTTTTTCTTTCAATTGATTTTGTTGCTTCATTTATTCCTTTTCTTACCCTGCCACTATCTTTAGCAACAGACAACATCTCAAAAATTTTCGGTACTAACTCTTTTGGTGTTTCAAATTTTACATAACCTACCATGTATCTTCACCTCGAATACTCTCATTGGTTTTAGTATTTATACAATTCGTTTGTTGAGTAGTAAAGTAAAAAGGATAATATTTATAAACATGAATGGTACTATATATCACTACTTTTCGACTATACTCTTATTTTGTATAGCGATTTATGGGGATCTATTACTAGTAGATCCGACTCACGCTTCAAGAGAGAGCAACGAAATTGACTCGCGCAATTCCTAAGAATTGCGAGTAGTACTTCTATATTCTATAAGGATCCAACTCACTGAGTTGCGAAATATCAACTCCAGTTGATCCTGCTGGAGGGTACTGCTATCAGAGGTTTCCAGTCTCGAGTTTTGACTCTCGAGTTCTGTTAACTGATAAAAGTTCGACTAAGCCATGCAAACACGCGACAACCAATTTTTTGAGGATGGAGCGTGGTTAAAGTCTACTCATTCACTTGGATGGGTGGCATACGGCTGAGTAACACGTAGTCAATCTACCCTAAGGACGTGGAAAACGTTGGGAAACTGACGCTAATCCATGATAGACGACAGACGGCGGAACACCCTGTCATCGAAAAGGCGTGTGAATTGGAGTACGTCCGCCTTAGGATGGGACTGCGGCGGATTAGGTAGTTGGTGAGGTCACGGCTCACCAAGCCGATAATCCGTAGGGGCCATGGGAGTGGTGGCCCCCAGAAGGGCACTGAGACAAATGAGTTTCCAGTCTTGTGCAACAGGAAACTGAGTCCAAGGGCCCTAGTCCTACGGGATGCAGACGTGCAACAGCGCATATTTATTGCGATGGGGCATGGCAGAGCAGGCGCGAAACCTTTACAATGCGCGCAAGCGTGATAGATCTACATGTTGAGATTTTTCATAAGCGACATGTTGGTTTACAAAGGGAACTCTGAGTGGCAGAAACTTAGTTTCTGTCTTTTGCCAAGTGTAAATACACGCAACAGCTCGCTTATTCTTTTTTACAAAAAAGAGATGGAGCGTGGTATCTAGCTTGGAGAATAAGGGTGTGGGCAAACACGCGACAATGCAGATATATAGCAATGGAGTGTGGTTTAAGACTGGTGGCAGCCGCACATTTTTTGATGGTATTAATACTCAGAAAATGGGCTAACGCGGTAACACCAGCGCCCCGAGTGGTACCCACGAATATTGGGCCTAACACGCGACAGCTCGCAAATTTATATTTTTATAATTGAGATGGAGCGTGGTCTAAGAGCATCCGTAGCCGGCCTATTAAGTCCTCTGTGAAAAGCTGAAATCTTCAATTTTAATTTTGAGCTTTCAGCTCAAAATGTTGGGGCTCAACCCTAACGCGTGCAGAGGATACTGATAGACTAGAGAACGGGGGAGGGCAGGAGTACTTCCAGGGTAGACGTGCGATAGCTCACAAATTTGTTTTTGATAGCTTGAGATAGAGCACGGCTTAAGGGTAAAATAGTTTCCAGTAACATAAAACTGTAAACAGAAAACTGAAAACTTTATATTCCGTTGAGCCTGGAAGGACTACCAGTGGCGAATAAGTTTTCACTATTATATAATAGAAAACTTCGCTATGGCGCCTGTCCAAAACGTGTCTGACGGTGAGGGATGAAAGCTGGGGGAGCGAACGTGCGACAGACTGTTTTTAACCTGTCTGGAGCGCGGTCTAAATGGGATTAGATACCCCAGTAGTCCCAGCTGTAAATAATGCCGACTGTGGTGTTACGCCGGAGTAATCCGGTGTAGTGCTGTAGCGTAGAATTAGAGTCTTACTCAAGACTTTATTTGCGCAAGTGTTAAGTCGGCCGCCTGGGGAGGCGTTGTTCAACCAGATTTTTAGGAAGGGTTGAACGATGCCCAAATACGGCCGCAAGGTTGAAATCCGTTGAACAACGTTCATTATCTATTTTGTTCTACGAACAAAACACTTAAAGGAATTGGCGGGGGAGCTAGCACAAGGTAATTTTTTTATTTTTTCCTAGTGCTTCCCATACCACAAGGGGTGGATGCTACGGTTCAATTGGATACAACGCCGGGAATATCACCAGCGGCGACGGCAGCATGAAGGTCAGACTAAACACAAGATGAGAATTTTTAGATAGGTACTCATCTCATGGTTTAAAGATCTTGCCTAACAAGCCGAGACACACTACGGCGCATATAGTAATTGTGACGAAGTGTGGCGGTATAGGTATTGCATGGCCATCGTCAGCTCGTGGTGTGAACACGAAGTTCACGCACACGCGTTCTCGTGACACAAACTGTCCTGTTAAGAGCTTTAAAATTTTGGCAAAATTTCAAAAGCCAGTAAAGCTAGCAATCAGGCAACGAGCGAGACCCATACCTTTAGTTACTAACTTTATCTACGGATAGACGCACAACATCGCAGATATATTGCGATGTAGCGCGGCCAAAGGTGTACTCTAAAGGGACTGCCCGTGCTAAAGAAGTTTTCAGTTTCTAGAGGCAAACATTGCAAGAGGAAACTGACTTCAGTAAGATGGGAGGAAGGAGTGGGCGACGGTAGGTCAGTATGGTCCGAAACCGCTGGGCTACACAGTTTTTGTTAAGATTTTTAGGAAGTAATGAAAACTGGGTCATACGCGGCATACATTGGATGAAACAATGGGTCGCGACTCCGAGAGGAGAAGCCAATCCCCTAAATTCATCCGTGGTTCGGATCGAGGATTGAAACTCATCCTCGTGAAGTTGGAATCCCTAGTAATCGCAGTTCATCAAACTGCGGTGAATGTGTCCCCGCTCCTTGCACACACCGCCCGTCAAGTCACCCAAATGTTTTTTCGGTGAGGCCTAGGTTATTGCCCAGTTCGAACCGAAATGGCGTGAGGGGGGCTAAGTCGTAACTTTACAAAGGTTCTACATACCTTGTAAGCGATAAACAAGGTATCCGTAGACAAAAGAAGAGAGTTTTTAAGCATGTACTCTCCTTTTGGCTGAAGGGAACCTGCGGATAGATCACCTCCATAAATTTTTGATTTTAGTAGTCAAAAATAAGTGGAACGAATTAGCGGAATAGCAAGGTCTCTACTGAGCAGTTTCGTTTCTCTAAACTTGAGGCGTGGAAATTTCATTTAATACTAGCAGAAGATCCTTTGACTTGTCTAAAGGATGAATGCTTCAAAGAGCTAAGAAGGTTCTTTCTCTTAGTTTTTAATATATCTTTCAATATAGTACTTCCGAAAGTAAATAAAAGCTGATGCTTTTTCTAACTGGTCTTGTGTCTCGCGTTCTGAGTCTTGCCTGGAACGCAAGATCGAAGCTATCATAATTTAACCCATTTTTCAAAGGTAAAAAATTTTCTTAACTAATCACATTGCAATTTTGATAGACAAAACAACAAGATTATTTCTAAAGAAGTCAATTTAACCATTAAATGCAAGCTGATTTACGATACAAAAACTAAAATTGTAACACTTAATAGAATAGTTTAACAATATACCAACTTTGTAAACGCCTACTTCAAGATTCTAACTAAGAAGCATTTAGGGTGGAGCAAGAAAAAACTAATGGTGCTACTGGAGCAGAGAAAAGAAATTCTGAAGTATTACGATGGTTTTCCTTCAGCATTAAGATAGTCTGCAAGAGACAAGGCAATAGAGAATTACAAAAGTTGGGTCAGAACAAAAGGAAGGAAACCAAAAATAAAACTTTCGTCAGTACGCTACATCAAACACTTAGGACTTTAGGTGGAAGCAGAATATACTGAGTGCAAGCTCATGGTATGTACGCTCCTCCTAGATTTGAAAACCTAGGCTTCTGCGCACCATGAGTGTTTGTGAACAGTTGGTTGGCAATGACACTTCAGAAATGAGGGGCAGCCACGAAGCCTATGGACTTGTCAATAGGTAGTTCCCCTTCTTATTTTATCTATCATTTCTTTTATTATCTTTACTCCTACAGCTATCGTTTCTGTTTCACTAGCAATAGTAGTAGCACCTGCCATATGAAGATGTCCATTACCCTCCCCATTTAGTTGCGTTCCTAAAGCATTTGCGATATCACCTGCGCTAATGCCGGTAATTGACCCTTCTACCCTTATAGAACAGCGACATTTTTTCTGGCTTACTTTAGTTATAATTAGTGAGATGTCTGCACCTTTATTTATAAGGTCAGTAGCTACAATAGAACGAACTAAAACATTCCTATTTCTACTACGCAACAAAGGAGTAGTGTTTACTCTTATATCAAAACCATTATACATTACTTGTCTAGCATTTGCCACTGCTATATCTATTGCATTTTGTATCGTTCTATTAAATCTTGGATACACATAACTTCGTATTTCATCAATTGGGGTTTCACTTACTGCTATTAATTTCTTTATCCAGTCAGGATGTTCGCTGCTATATTTATATACTGCTGCCATATCGCTTAAATGCCCAACAACCAATGCAAGCGCAACATTTTTATCAGATAGTATTGCATCAGGTAAAATTCGGTAAAGTACTTCACATGTAGAAGGAGCAGTATGGCATACTATCTCTGTTTCTGCAGTTAATCCATGATCACCCTTATAGTGATGATCTACAATTAACACTATAGGTTCAGTTCTTTTATGTTCGCTTCTTAGATAAGGCACTCTTCCTGGTGAAGAGTTGTCCACAACAGCAATACCATCGTATTTACCTTTTATTTCTTTTAATAAATGCACTCTAATTCCTAATCTTCTTATTATAGCAATTGCTTCTATTGATGGTTTATTCTGGAAAGCAATAACTGCATTTGGAAACAATTTTAAAAGCACAGCTGCAACACAGCTTCCATCAGCATCAGCATCTATATGAGTTGTAATGATGATTCTTAAGTTTCTATAGCGCTTAACAAAATCTAGAAATCTCTGTCTTTGTGATTGTTCAACTATACAATCTGCTGTTGGCCAACCTGTTCTTCTGCATGTTTCTGACCTTATTTCTTTACTAGGTCTTGTTGTGGTACTTTGCATATTTGTATAATTAATGCTACAATATAAAAAGTTTTCTTATAAAGATTTTGCAACATTTACCATAGAATATTAAATGTTTTCTTCTATTTTTCATCTATGCGACGAGTGCTTATATTAGGCGCAGCAGGTCGGGACTTCTTCAACTTTAACGTCTTCTATAAGTACAATCCACGATATCACGTTATTGGCTTTACAGCAGCGCAGGTACCAGGAATCGCAAATAGAAAATATCCAAAAGCATTGGCAGGGGATCACTACCCAAATGGAATAAGCATATTTGATGAAAAAAATATTGAGGAATTGATAAAAAAATATAAGATTAATGAATGCGTATTTTCTTACTCTGATGTTTCGCATGAATACATAATGCACATTGCTTCAAAATGCATAGCAGCAGGAGCGAGTTTTATTCTTCTTGGACCAAACGAATCGATGCTTAAAAGTAGAAAACCAATAATATCTGTATGCGCTACTAGGACTGGGGCTGGTAAGTCACCATTATCAAGATATATCGCGAAAATACTAAAAAATAAAGGTATAAAATTCGTTGTTGTCCGCCATCCAATGCCGTATGGTGATCTTAAGAAAGAAGCAGTACAGCGATTTGAGAAAGTAGAGGATCTAGCAAAACATAAATGCACAATCGAAGAACAGGAAGAATACGAGCAACATCTAAAAAACAACACTATTGTTTATGCAGGAATTGATTATCAAAGAGTTCTCTGGCTAGCTGAGAGTGAGGCAGATCTTATCATTTGGGACGGCGGGAATAATGACATTCCTTTTTATAGATCAGATTTGCATATTGTTGTCGCAGATGCAAGACGGCCTGGCCACGAGCTGCTCTATCATCCAGGAGAAGCGAACTTTAGAATGGCTGATATAATTGTAATAAACAATGTTTCAAGAAATCCAGAAGGAGCTAAAGTTATAAAGAAAAATGCCAAGTTGCTAAATCCAAAAGCTAAAATATTTGAAACCGATTTGATCTTGGTACCAGAATACAAAGCTAAGCTAAACCTTACTGGTAAAAAGGTCATAGTAATAGAAGATGGGCCAACTATTACGCATGGAGAAATGCCTGATGGTGCTGCGTATCTATTTGCAAAAAAATCAGGTGCAAAAATAATTGATCCAAGAAGATTTGCAGTTGGAAGCATTAAATCTGCGTATGAAGAATACTCACATATTGGTCTTGTCATTCCTGCATTAGGATATAACAAAAAACAGATAATCGAATTACAGAAAACAATAAACAAAGCGAAAGTTGATTTTATAGTTTCAGGAACTCCTGTTGATCTAAGAAGACTAATAAAAACTATGACACCAATAATTCATATTAAGTATGAATTAAAAGAACGAATTGTAAGTTTGGAACGCATAATAGATAAATTTATAAAAAAGAACAGCTATACCAAGAAAATATGGGATCTAGCTAGTTATAAATATAACTATAAATAATTGTTGGCAGATATAATTTATTTTTCTTTAAAGATTCTAAGGAAGAGAAAGAGGAGAGTATGGCTAAGCAGACTTTTGGTGGGGATGATGACCAAGGTGGTGCAGCATCTGGAGAACAATCGAAGAAGCGCATTAACCTTTTTAAATTCGCAAGCCGTCCAGATATGAATATACGCGATACTTTCTGGGCAATCATTAGAGTATATGCTGCTAAAAAAGATATGAAAAATGATATTAAGATATTTAATTCATCAAGAGTTCCATTAATGAGAATTGCACTAACAATTCTTGGAAATCCTCAAAGTGCATACCATGGCCTTAGTGTAAATTTTACTTCATTATATTCTATTATGATGATGTTGGATGGAGGTTGGAAAGAAGAATTCAGAGAGTTCATAAGAACAATTTATATTGAAAAAAAAGGGCAGCAGGCAATTGCTACAGCATTACGGAAATTACTTGCTCAGAAGCAGTATAAAGATCAAATCACATCTTATTTTAAGGTTATGATCGGTTCTCTAGATGATGTTGAATCAGTATTAGCGTACATACACCAAATAAAAGATCGTGAACTTGTTGAAAGTCTTAAAAAAGAGATTATGATCATTGCAAAAAATGATGTAGGTATTTCACAAATAAATGCAATGAATTGTGTTTTCCTGTTGAAAGAACAATCAGAAGTTCAAGCATTATTAGCGCAGCTTCTTATGCACTGGGACGAAACAACAAGGGAGCATGCAGCATTTTTATTAAGGAATACTGTTAATAATGATGCTCTCAAATTTGCAAAATCTCAAGTTTCTGTTGAAGCTAATCCTAAGATAAAAAAGATGTTGGAAGATATAATTAAAAAGAACAATGCATCGCAAAAACAAAAACAACAGAAACCAGAAGGTGCTGATGATGGAATTAATCAAAATCCCAGTTGAAAGAGTAAAAATTCTTCTTGGAGAAGATAATAGTACTAAAAAAGATATAGAAAAAAAATGCGATGTTAAACTGATTGTAAATAAAGATGGGGAAGTAGAAATAACTGGTAATACTACAGAGGTCTACTTTGCTAAAGACGTAGTTAAAGCAGTTGGGCGTGGTTTTCAACCAAAAGATGCATTGCGACTAATAACTGAAAACACATGCTTTTTCCTTATTGATCTCAAGGACTATCTTTCAAATAACAAGGCAATAAAAAGAATAAAAGGACGCATCATAGGTGAAAACGGTAAAATAAAGAAAGAAATAGAAAGTGCAACAGAATCAATTATAAGTGTTTTTGGGGATACAGTAGGAATAATTGCTAACATTGATACGATTGAATACGCAAAAGATGCAATATTCAAAATAATTGATGGTGCAGAACATTCATCTGTTTACAATTATCTTGGAAAAGTAAGAAGGCAGATAGTTGGTGAGCGACTTAGATAAAGATTATAAAAATGATAGAGTATATCTGCTGTAAGTAATAATTTAACAGGTTGATAGAATGGATTCTGATAAAATATTTACACATTTTCGCGAACATTCAATAGCAGAATTCTTCAAGAAGAATAGGCAGATGCTTGGTTTTAGTGGAAAAGTTCGAAGTTTAACTACTATTGTTCATGAAGGTATTTCAAACAGTCTTGATGCATGTGAGGAAGCAGGGATTCTGCCAGATATAAAAATCACTATAAAAGAACTTGGCGAATTTCATTATTCTGTAAGAATCGAAGATAACGGACCAGGGATTCCAAAATCACATCTTGGAAAAGCGTTAGGTCAGATGCTTGCTGGTACAAAGTTTCACCGCTATATTCAGCAGCGTGGCCAGCAAGGTATAGGAATTTCAGGTGTTTCAATGTACGCTCTTCTTACAACTGGCCAACACCCAAATATCAATTCTTATTATAAAGACAAGAAAATCACATGTGAGCTTAGCATGGATTTCAAAACAAATCGTGCTGAGCTTTTGAATATTGTTGAAGAGGAAAACAAAGATGGAAAAAGTGGTTTGATATACGAAGCAGAATTTAAAGATGTTGAATACAAAAAAAGTGATCAAGGGGTTTATGAGTATATTCGTAGAAGCGCATTAGCAAATCCACATGCTTCTATTTCTCTTGAAGTACCAGGTGGTGAAAGCTTATTCTTCCCACGTGCAGTTGATAAAAACCCACCAAGGCCTAGAGAAATCAAACCACATCCATTAGGTGTAGGCGCCCATAATTTGTTAGATCTAGCAGGAGCACAGAAAGAAAATCGTAAAGTTTCTGCATTTTTGCAAAACTCACTTGCACGTGTTAGTGCGAATCGGGTAAATGAATTGCGTACTTTGGTTCCTATTGTTGATTTTGATAAAAAACCAGAGGATTTAACATGGGAAGAAGCAGAGCAGATTGTTCAAGGTTTCAAAAAAGTTAAGTGGATCGCTCCAGAAACCGACTCAATTGTTCCTATAGGAAGAGAACAAATAGAAAAATCTTTTATGAATATTTTTACTCCAGAAGTTCTTGTAGTTATAGAACGGTCTCCAAAGGTCTATCGTGGTGGCATTCCGTTCATGATAGAAGCAGCCATTGCATACAATGGTGGCATAGCGCATGCTGGAAAAAAAGGAGAAATAATGCGATTCGCAAATCGTGTTCCACTACTTTTTGATGGGGGCGGTTGTGCAATAACTAATGCAGTTCGTGATATAGATTGGAGTCGTTATGATCTCAAGAATTTTGAAGAAGAGCCGATTGTAGTTTTGATTAACTTTTCTAGTGTTTATGTACCATATACTGGGGCTGGTAAGCAAGCGATTGTATATGAAGATGACGTTTACGATGAAATCAAAAATGCAGTAATGGAGGCTGCGCGCGAAATTCAGAAATATGTAAGCGGAAAGCGTAGAGAACAAGAGAGGGATAGTAAGAAAAAACTCGTTTCGAGGTATGTAGAGCAGCTTTCAGCTGACCTTAGCTATCTTTCTGGGCATGATAAAAAAAATAGCATTTTGCAAGGATTGATAAAAGTAATAGAAAAAAGATATAGTGGTAAAGAGGAAGATGAGAAAAAAAATGATGAACATAGAGAACCTAAAGAAGATGAAATGCATACCAAAGAGGATAGAAAAGAGTAAATATTTGATCATTCTTTTTTTGTTTATAGTATGCCTTCTTTTCGTTTATGGATGTGCTAACAGAAATAACATCTCAGATTTTTTGTCTAATAAAACAATAAATATAAGTAATACATCAGCAGATGAAATAGTAAACACTACAGACCAAATAGATGAAGAAAACAGCGACATTGCAAATACCAGCGTTGCAGACAATTTTATAAATAATACTACAGACGCAAATATTACAACTCCAGATACTTCAATTATTAACGATAACGAAGATAGTAGCAGTAACGATAGCAAAGTAGTTGTTGAAGAACCACCAGAAATAAAAGAAGAAACAACAAAGAAAGAAATAACTAGTTTTATTTATCAACTGCAGCATGTTAATTTTTCTGAACTGTTAAGTGAAAATGTTTCTTTAGTTGGTATTGATGCTGATGAAGGATTCACAGAATCACAAATAAAAAGTCTTCAGAACTCAGGAAAAATTGTGCTTTCCTATCTTAGTATAGGAGAAGCTGAGAAATGGCGCAATTATTGGAAAAGCGAATGGGATAGTAATCCACCTTTCTGGGTTGGTGAAAACCAAAGTAATAAGGAAAGTCCTGTAGTAAAATACTGGGAAAAAGAATGGCAGGAATTAACATTTTCAAGAATCGATCAGATAAGCACACTTGGGTATGATGGTTTTGTTTTGGATACTGTTGATGCCTACTACTACTGGGATGAAAAAGAATATAACAAAACATATACAAGGGACGAAATGGCTGAATTTGTAAAAGCAATAAGTGCAAAAGTAAAAAACAAAAATGCAAGTCAGTTGATTTTTGTTAATAATGCAGATATCCTTTTGGATAACCAAGGCTATCTTGATGTAATAGATGGAATGCTTTCAGAAGAAGCATTCTATTACAATGATGCACCTGCAACATGGTCTGCATGGGACGTAGCATTTTTGGACAAAGCAATAGCAGCAGGTAAGCCAGTGCTAGCAATAGACTACTCAACAAAAAAAGAGCTTCAATGCGATTTCATAAAAAAAGCCAAAGAACATGGTTTTGTTCCTTATGTTACTGTAAAAGAGTTAGATAAAATAGTTCATACTGATTGCAGCTGAAAACTAACAGCAGAAATATGTTATTACAACAATTTAACGTTTTATTTATTTTTGCTTATCGAAATAGCTGAATTACGCGGATAAATGCAAGAATTCCTAAGAAAGAAGGCTTAATTATTAAGAATACTTATTCTTTATAATAAAAAGTTTTATAATTCACTAAATGCTTGCATATTTTTGTTTAACCCAATATCCGAACAAGTTATCTAATAATCTATAGATGCCACGAGATTCTTTAACTACAAGCTCTTTTTCTATTAAAATAGGTAAATATCTGCCAATCGTTGTTGTTGGTTCCTCCAATTCTTTTGCTATGTCGGTTAAATTTTTCTTGCCTTTTGATAATGAAATGATTATCAGTTTTTCCTTGTCGCCCAGTTTTTCAAATTCTTCTTTAAAGAATACGTTGCCTTCCTGGTCTATAAACTTACTTATAGTTTTATCAAAATCGCCAGCATAATGCGTAGAACGGCCAATAAACTGAAGGTAGAATGGTAGGCCACCAGTTATTTCATGCAACTTTTTAATTTCTTTTTTATCTACTTTGCCTAAATACAACCTAAGAAATTCTTCTGTTTCTTCTTCTGTAAAAGGCAATAAGTATTTTGGTACCAGTTGTTTATAGAAAGGCGAGCTTTCTGAAATAGCCACCATCTCAAGTGTTTTCTTTATTGAGCCTGAAATAACCAATGCTGTGTTTTTTTGCATCTCATACTGTGTTCTTAACATTTTTACAAGCTGGATTCCATTTTCAACTTTTAGTATTTCTGGAAATTCATCAAGAATTAGAATGCATTTTGTTGATGTTGCTGTCGCTAATGTTTCTCCAATATTAAAAGCATGCCTAATATATTTAGAATAATTCTCTTTTTTCTTTTTCTGACCGTGTTCAAGAAGAACTTTTATCTGTTCTGAAACTGTCGCCTCAATTTTTGTATTTTTCAATAATTCCATTACTATATCCAAAGGAGCCTCTAGCATTTTTCTTATTTTGATTTTCAATGGCAGCAAATCCTTTTTCTGATAAGCAGTCAAAGTGGCGTTTACTAGTTCTTCTCCAAAGGTTTTGAGAGATAAATCTGCAATATCGTATAACGACAGGTATGTTACTATAACATTTCTTTTATCACGAAGAAGATATTCTAATTCCATTAGAGCAGATGTTTTGCCTATTCTTCGCCTCCCGTAAAGGCAAAAGCCTATGTGCGATCTTGGCTTTACCAGCTCTTTGAAAAGCTCGTTTATAAGCTCTTTTCTGCCTACAAAAGACTTGCCTACTGCAGGGGTAAGTACAAATTCGCTTCTTTTCATTCGAATCACTCGTCTTGTTTTATAACAGAAGTTATTATAAAGCTTTGTATAATAAAAAATATAAAAAAAGTTATAATAATAGTTTTTATATTTGAGGCAATAGAGAGTATCTCAGAGTACGTTATATTTTTTATGGATGACCCATTCTTCGCTTGTAAATCTAAATTATTTTTTCTATTCCAAATTTTTCTTTTAATTGGCTGAGGACTTTGAGGTGGAGAGTAATAAGTTCATTACTAGGCAAGACCATTAAAAATATAACTTTTGGTTCAAAAAAGCCGTAACCATCTATCTGAATCTCAAAAGGTTGTATTTGTTTAGCAAAAGATTAGTAATACTCTTCAAATAGTTCTATGTTGTCCGCATCAATTTCAAAAGGCCATTTTATAGTAACATGCGGCGGTTGAAGCAATCCTCTTATAGTAGCATATCCCTTTGCAATATGTATCTCTTGCTTTCTCACAAATAGGGTGTAATCCTCGGAAGGTAATATTGCAATTCCGATCTGTATCTTTTCGTTCATTTATCTCACTTGCTATATTCAATATTACTATCTGGTAGAGGAAATTTAAAAAGTAGTTAGACCGATTCAATTACTTCTTTATTTAAATTATAGATACTATTCAAAACAAGATCTGCAATAGGGTAATATTATGGTTCATGCCAATTTTGGCACCGAAGTACCAAATCGGCAGAGACCTGATATGTAGAAAAATAGCCCCCGGCGAGATTTTCACTCCAAGAAAAGGTGGTATTGAACTCGCGGCCTTTCCCTTTTTGATTATAATACCAAGGGAACGCTCTACCGCTGAGCCACGGAGGCTTTAAAGCATTTATTATGATTTCTGGTAAAACTTAAAAACTGGTAGTTGGCAATGTTTAAGCAGGGTGAGATTCTGGAGAATGAAGAAATTATTTTCACAGGCAATTATAAAGACTTTAAATCTGATAGGCATTACTATACAAAGAATGCTAATAACAGAGATGTGGCAGCAATACTTGTTCAACTTTCTGATTTTATTGAGCCATTTGTATATAAATTTTCAGGGATAGATGTTAAAAAAATTGATGAGCTTATTCCTTTGCTAGATGGTATTAGTGATGTTATATTATTCCTAAAATCATTCAAGCACAATTCATTATTACCTGCTGCGCAAAACAAAATAACTATGCTTCCAATAGCAGAGAGCTATTTGGTAAATCAATTGCTAAAAAAAGCAGGCATTGCATTTAAGCCTATTGTGACAACATCTATTAAACCAGAAACTGAAAATCCTGAAGATCAGGTCGTTTTTGTTGGAAACTGCAAAGGTTGGTTTGCTGTAAAGAAAATGACTATAAATGAAAAAACAGAAGATTGGGAGGTTGCAGGGATTCTTTCAGGAATAAATTTTACTCTAGTCAACAAAGCATTTGATTTTGCAGAAATAAATGGCAGCCAAGCGCCGAAATCAAGGAAATCATTTTCTGCTCTAGCAGATGCGTTGTCAAAAATTAATATAAATAATGCTTATGCAGTATGCAAAACATGCGAGAACATAGGTTATAAACCTTATGCAACCCCAGAAATTTTGGTTAATGAATACCCAAATATAAAACCTCCAAAGGTAAAAGGTAGAAAGCCAAAGGGATGAAATTTGGTGAAATTATGACAATTGGCAAAGCATGTGGAAAAATAATTCTTTTTGGTGAGCACTTTGTGGTTCATGGAATTTCTGCAATAGCTGCTGGCATTTCGAATTATTGCAAGATTAGTTTAACAAAATCAGATGAAAATTTATTTATAGGACCTGAAGGTACAAATCAAGAAATATCAAAGAAATCAGTTTCTAACATCCTTGCTGCTATTGGTGTAAAAGAGAACTACAAGATAACTTATGGCGGGAATCTCCAGATATTTGGTGGTCTTGGATCTTCTGCTGCATTTTGCGTTGCAATTGTCCGCGCATTGGCAAAAGAACATAAATTAAAGCTTAGGAATGAGCAAATAAACGCATATGCATATGAAGGTGAAAAAGCATTTCACGGAAATCCATCTGGTATAGACAATACTATGGTTACTTATGGAGGAGTTATGCTTTATTACCGCGGCGCAACATTTGCAGAAAACAAGTTCGAGCAGATAAAAATAGGTGCGCCATTGCATGTTGTCCTTGGTTTAACTGGCATATTTAGTCAGACTGTTGTTATGATTTCAAAAGTAAAAGATTTCAAAGAAAAAAATCAAGTTGAGTTCAAAAAACTTGCAGATAAAATGAAAGGAATAATTACAGAAGCACGTATTGCAATTGAAAAAGGCAATCTTAAAAAAATTGGAGAATTAATGGATGAAAATCAAAAACTACTTGGCGCACTTGGAGTTTCGATAGATGTAAATGAAAAATTAATTTCTGCGATGAAAAATGCAGGCGCACTAGGCGCAAAAATAACCGGCGGCGGGGGGGGTGGATATTGCATCGCTCTTGCTAATGATAAAAAACATGCAAACAAAATCCTAAAAGCAATAGAAAAAGATGGTTTTGATGGATTTTGCACTGAGATTCGCTAAGCGAATATTTTCTTTGGTCTTTTCTTTATTTTATTAATTTGTTCTAAAAGAAGTGCCATTGATTTTTGTGCAGCATCGCTTTTTGTAGCATTAGGATCGCCTATTACTTCTATGAATAAAGCTCCTTTTTCTTTTTTGCATTTGCCCATATTACTAAAATCTTACCTCAGTGCATATCGTTGGTTTCCCAAGCAATAATGATTCAACACGTTCGCATTTTGTAGCGTTCACAATATAAATTGGTTTTTTTGTTCCTTTTAACTCATTAATCTTTCCAAACATGCCGCCCGTTACATCAGGTGCAATAGACCCTTTTATATGCTTCATAACTTTCGAAAAATTCTTATTATCTATTTTTGGTACTACTTTACCATCAACTAATATCCCGTCAACATCAGTTCCAAATATAATCTTTGACGATTTTTTTGCAAGAACAGCAACTATCCTATCCCCAGAACAAACCGAACCACCAATTTTTTTATCTAGAACCATATCGCCATGCAGTATAGGGAGATAACCTGCTTTTATGTAATCAAAGACAATCTGCTCATTAAATTCTGATATTTTTTCATTTGTTTGCTTGAGTGTTACTGCAGGCGGTATAGAAACTGCTGGAACATCATTTTTCAAAAGAGCTTCTATAACAAGGCCTGAAAGGTAAGTACAAGAGGTATGCGTATATGCATAACCTATCCTATTTCTATCATTTTTTACCCCATTCTTTATACCATATGTTAATACCAAATGATGCCCAAATGAGCCAGCTCCATGTACTAGTGCAATATCATGTATTCCTTTTTTCCAAATCTTTGCAATTGTTCGTGCAAGATTTTCGATATTATCTTGATCAGCCATCATCGGTTCATGTTTTTTTGTAATAACACTTCCACCTAATTTCAAAAGCAGCAAACTATCACCTTTTACAAAAGTAATAAGGAATTAAGCCTTATAATATTATCGTAAATGGTTTTTTCACTTTTCTGTCATATATTACTCTTAACATTAAAATTTCTTTGGGCTGATTTTTAAAAAAAATGGGCGCTCATTTGTTACTGTAGCAATAACAAGCTCCTTTCTAATGTTTCCAGCAAATTCAAGTAGTTTGGTTATCTCGTTAATTGTAGGATTCCAATCAGGTGTAACTACTTTTAGTACGTAATGCGTTCGGTCCTCACCACGTTTTATCCCTTTTTCATGCACGCGCAAGAATTCATTATCACCACTTGCACGTGTAATGTAACCATTATTTGTAAGATATTTTAGCACTGTGTATTTTGTTTCAGTTAATTCATCATTTTTTTTCAATTCTTTAAGTAGTTTATCTTTATCTGCATCCAGAATCCCTTTTTCTATCCAGTAAACTGCTTCAAGCAATGAAATACGTACTTCTTCGCATTCTTCTTCAATCGCACCGACCCTCACTAACTTTTTGATAGTTTCAGGATTTTTTTCTATCAGGAACTTATTATTCATGATATTAAATAAATCAGAAAGTAAATTAAATACTAGTGGTGAGAAATTTAACTTATGACAATTGTGATTTATACAGATGGTGCATCCTCAGGAAATCCAGGACCTATTGGCATCGGGGTAGTGATCTGGAAACATGGAAAAATTCTAAAGGAAATAAGCGAATATATAGGTAAAGGTACGAATAATATTGCAGAGTACAGCGCAGTAAAAAAAGCACTTGAGTTGGTATTACACTTAGATGAAAAAAATATTATAATAAAAAGTGACAGTGAGCTTATTATTAAACAGCTAAATGGCGAATACAAAGTAAAAGATAATGAATTGAAAAAATTAAAAAAAGAAATTGACAATCTTACTATTAAATTAAATGCTAAATTTGTTCATATCCCACGAGAGAGAAATAAACGAGCTGATCACTTATCTAAAATAGCTATTGCTAGGTTTTGTGCTGATAATTTATGAAAATCTCAACAAATCTTGAGTTAGGAAAATATTTCACATTTGAACTAAGCAAACATAGACCAGTATACAACTGGTTTTATTACAAAGAAGCGTTTTCATCAGAAGTAGTTGAGTTCGCGCTTCAAGACTCAGGACTCAAGACGAAATACAGTTGTTTATTGCTTGATCCATTCTGCGGAATAGGTACAACTTTGTTAACAGCTAAATGCCACAAGCTAAATGCAATTGGATTTGATATCTCTCCTCTTGCTGTTTTAACATCTAAGGTAAAATGTGAGAATTATTCAACAGAAGATATGGATGAGATAAGGAATTTTTTGCTATCTATCCAGAATTTGCATGAAGGACATTATGATTGGCAGTTCGAATTGTTCTCTCCGCGCACTGCATTTCCAAAATCTAATTATAATGCTTTATTATCAATGCGACAAGCAATTGCTAATGTTGAAAATGAAAAAGCAAAAAATTTTCTTTTACTTGCCATTCTCTCTATTGTCCCACAGATCAGTATTTTTATAAAAGATGGAGGTGTGCTAAAAATAGATAAAAGAAAAAGAGCAATACCTGCAAAAGAGGCGTTCAGAAGAAAAATAAAAAGAATGCTTCAAGATATCGAAAAAAATATAATTACAGGACCTGTTCCAAAAATTGATAGAGCTGATGCGCGTCAACTTCCTTTAAATAAAAATATGATTGACTTAATTGTTACCTCTCCACCTTACCTAAATAATATTGATTACACTAAGGTTTACGGCATTGAGCTGAGTCTTATTGCAATGGATAAATCTATAACAAAAAACGTACGTAGTGAAAGTGTTCGCTCATTTATAACATCAAATCTTCCACCTGAAAATGTCCCTGAAGAACTCGGCGAAATTGGATATAAAATTCCAGTAATTGGAAATTATTTCTCTGACCTTGAAAAAGCCATTGTTGAAATAAAGCGCGTTTTAAAACCAGATGCTGCATGCTATTTGGTAATAGGGAATTCTGTTGTTTATGGAACAGAAATTTTTGTTGATGAGCTCATCGCTGCGATGGTAGGACGTATCGGAATGAATGCAGAGATAATTGTTGGTGCAGAAAGGATTGCAGATATAAAACCAAGAAAGGTAAAAATAAGAGAATCAATAATCATAATGCAGAAGTCGTAAGCATTTTAAACTATTATACTCATCTATCACAAACTAGAGTTTGAAAAGATACTTTTAAAAAAACTAAAAAAAGAAAAAAATCTGTTTATTAATTTCCGTCGTAGATGCATAGAAGTTCATAATGTATTTACGACGAGAAATTAAAAATGCAATTGTCCAGTAATAAGAAAAGGACATAGCTGTGTAACTGAGCTGACAGATAAACTCTCAATGAAAAAAATGCCGTTCCGCGAAGCGCATGAAAAAGTTAGCCAGTTGATAAAAAAACTGCAAAGAGAAGGAAAATATCTTGAGGAGCTAAGCAACAAAGAGCTGAACAAAACATCACTGAATAACCATGACAAATAAGTTAAATATAGTTTAATTAATATTGGAATAAGTAAACTATAGTTTAATAAACAAGGCCATTTTCAATAGATAATGCAAAATGTCTGCGTTCGAGTACAAAATGCTATGCATTTTGACCGCGCATAAGGACGAAATGCTAATATAAAAAGCCGAATAAGAAAAGAGGCACTTTGTTCCTATCAAAAGCCAAACCGTCTGCTGCTATGTAGTCTGCTGCCTGTGAGCTGGCCTTTGATACCCCACCAACTTCAATGATCTTGCTTCTACAGGCAAAATCAGCTGTTTTTTCTCCACGCTCTGTTTTAAGATAGCATTCCGGAAAGGCATTGGCAACAAAAAAATCTTCCATTAACGAACCTATATGTGCAGTTTCAGCCAAAAACCTTCTTAATGGAATAGAAAGAAAAGCCTTTGGCTCTTTTTTGATATTTTTTCGTTTCATTTTGCAAGGATAAAGCAGCACAACGATACCGGCCTTTTTCAGATCGTCGAAAATTCTTATGACTAGCGACTTTGAGATTCCAAATTTGTTTGAAATAGACGAATAGCTTACTTCGTATGGTTTTGAAGCTGCTATATGATAAAGGATGCGATATACTTCATCTTCGTATTTTACATCTATTTCTCTAAGATATGCCATATCATCTGTGATTGTTTTTTCAATTGCATTTGCTAGTGCTTCCTGAAAACCCTCGCCAGTATACATCACTCCTCCATATTGTAGATATTCTGGCACATATTCGGATAACTTGGCGTATTTGAGCGAAAGCTCTCTTTTTTTCTCCAGAATCTCTTTGAATGAAAAAACAGGGACTTCGGTATTTTTTCTAAGGTTTACATATTCACGAAATGAAATGGGGTTTATGTGGAGAATAACAGCCCTTCTCGACAGATCAGCACTATCTTTTTTTAATTCAAGCGCTGACGATCCAGAGAACATTACCCGTACATTATGCTCGTCATATATGGTTTTAATATCAGAATCCCAGTCTGGTTTTGAATGAATTTCGTCTATAAATATCTGTTCCATACCCTTTTTTCTCAAGGAATCAACAATCTTGTATATACTAAAAGGCCGTAGATAAACCGCATCTGCAGAGAAGTAAACTGACTTTTCGGTTTCATTTGCGAGCTGGAGAAGCATAACAGTTTTTCCAATACCCCTTATACCAGCAATCCCAAGATAGAATTGCTTCGACACCGAGCGCGCCTTTTGGTAGAGGTATCTTTTAAAGCTAAATTGCTTTGCCCATTCTTTTAGTGATTCGCTCTTAATTATAATCCGTTCTAGGATGCGTTCGTCCATATGTATTTTATTCATTGTATAGGTTTTTAAACATTTTGTTCGTACTCGAGTACAAAATGCTATGCATTTTGGCCGCGCATAAGGACGAAATGCTAAAAAACAATAAGAAACTTTTTCATGATAAATGACTCTATACCCTCAATTCTATAATTCGTAATTGGTCTCCAGTAATCAACTGGTTTAGCACCATATTTTTTATATAAAACTTCACCACCATATGCAATCATTGCACCATTATCTCTATTAAATTCATCTGGTGCAACACCAAACTTAACTCTATCTTCCTTGCACATTATTTTCAGCATCTGTTGCAATCGTTTGTTCTGAGCAACACCACCGCAAACAATTATACTCTTTTTCTTAGTTAAAAATAATGCACGTTCAGTTGCCTCGCACAACATTGCAAATGATGTTTCAAATAAAGAATAAGCAAGATCTTTTTTGTTAACTCCTTTTTTGTAAAGTCTTTCAGCATGCGTTAATAATCCAGAAAAAACTAGATTCATCCCTTTTACTGAATATGGTAATTCAACATATCTTCCATGCTCTGCAAGCTTTGCCAACTCAGAGCCATGAGCATACTTAAGTCCAATAGTTCTGCCGAAACTATCAAATAAATTGCCTATCCCTATATCAAGAGTCTCGCCAAGCACATGCAACCGGTTTTTTCTTTCTATTAAAATCTGTGTGTTTCCACCACTTACATAGATAATAAGTGGATTTTTCAATCTTGTTAAATATTCGCTTATTTTTATATGCGCATATGCATGATTTACACCAATTATTTTTTTCTTATAAAATCTTGCCAAATATTTAGCCATCCCAACTCCAAAAGCCAGTGGTGCACCTATACCAGGTCCTTGCGCAAATGCAATAAGATCTATATCCTCAATTGTTATATTAGCTGATTTCATACTATAATCTAGTACATTTGCAAAAACATCTGCATGGTGATCTGCAGCTTTTCTCGGGAGTATCCCTTCATTGATCGGCTTGTATATATCTACTATATTTGAAAGCACGCGACTATTTTCAACAATTCCTATCCCAAGTGTATGGGCTGTACTTTCGATTCCAAGTGTTATCATATTTTAACCAGTGTATGTTTTAATAAGTAGAATAGAAGAGAGATTGGTTATAAAATGAATTGCAATAACTGGAATAATACTTTTGCTTTTCTTATAGATATAAGCTAAAACAATGCCAACAAAAAATACACCAATTATCTCTGCTAACGATCCATAAGCCACATGCGAAAGTGCGAATAATAATGACGAAACAATTATACCTACTTTTTCAACCAGAAATGCACGAAAGAAAAGCTCCTCTGTAATTGGTGCTATAAAAATTGCAAAAAGTAGTATATATAATGGTAATTTTTTTACTACATTAATAACATTTTGTCCATCTTTTATCTGAAATAGATGTAAAAAAATATTTAGTGCTATTGTAACCAGCGCTATCATAGCAATACCTAAAAGAAAATATTTTATATGCTCTTTTAAGTTACCTTGGATACCTAGTTTAATGAAAGTTTTATGCCAACTGTCTTGATATATAAAAAACATTGATGAGAAGAACAAACCAGCATGAAGTAAAAAGCCCAATAGATACCTTTGTAATGCTGATTGATAAAACAAAAAAATTGCTAAAAATGCAATCAGAACAACAATAAAACTAAAAAGAAATAGTTTTTTCATGTGATTACTTCTTTTCGAAATAGCCACACTTCCCGCAAGATCTCCTATCTTTATGTTCTGCAAGTCTCACACCAGTTCCGCATTTTGGGCAGTTTTTTCCAGGCTTGTATGGTTTTGTGATTCTCTCTTTTTTAACTGGTTTAGCAGCAGGTTTACCAGATGTCTTTTCTTTTTTCTCTTCAGCCATATATACAACCACCTAACTAATTTTCAATTGTTTAAGTTATTTTCAAGCACTCTTTGCTACAGCAGATTTCTTTTTCTTTTTTTCTTTTTTAGCTTTCTTTTCAGCTAATCCATATCTTACTAAGATGTGCCTAGGTTCTGTTTTTTTAAGGCTCTCTACATCCTTATAAGAATGAACTAACACCTTTATTTGTTTCATCCCAAACCTTGGAATAATTACTCTAAGTACTGTTGTATCCATCATCAATCCTGCTTTCGAACATATTGCATTTTTTATTTCGTCTTTTTTTGGAGTAACTCCGATAAATGAGAGTATTACTACAAGCTCTTTTCTGTCAAGTAACTTGTTATCCTTTTGAGATTCGATTTTTATTTCCATAATCTCCCTCGCAATTAGTGTGAAACCTCACACATCTATCTAACTCTCTCAACTTTTCTCTTTCCCATCGATTCTAAAATCTCCATCTCTTTGCCAGCAGCTGCTTGAGTTATATATTCCTCTGGTATTTCTATGTCATACATTTCATATGTTCGAGAATCCATAACTGATGCAGTTTTGCCTGAGATAGAAACTATTTGTGCATTTTTTCTTTCTACTAATGGTACTTCAACATCAGCATCACTTGGAGTAAGAAGCGTTTTCTTTTCACCACCAAATATATTTATACCAGTTACACGCATTTTTGCAGCTCCATGCTTTCCAGGTTTTGAACTTTCTATATTCACAATCTTGCATGGAATGTCTTCTATAATTACATACCTTCCTTCCTTTAACTCCTTTGCTGTCATAAATATTTTGTCAGTCATATTAACTTAAATAATAATTAACTTTAATAAAGTGCTAGGATTTTTAAAATACTAAGGTAGATAATATGTTAAACACCATAGTTGACGCGCATACGCATATCCAAGAGATAAAAAATTTTTTTCCTGACCCTGATGTAATACCTGTCATATGTGGTTACTCTTATAACTCTAATATTCGGGCTGTTGAACTTACAAAAAAATTATCACTACCTTTAGTTCTTGGAATCGCGCCACAGACATCTTTAAAAGAAGGAATATCTAAGCTTGATGAGTGGATTGATTTTATTAGAAGAAATAAACCTAATGCGATAGGTGAAATAGGACTTGATTTTCACTGGGCAAGGACTATTAAAGATAAAGAAACAGAGAGATACCTATTTTTTAAAATGCTAGATCTATCTGATGAGATGAAGCTACCAATTGTTATTCATTCAAGAGATGCTACTGCAGAAATTATAACGATTCTTAAAGAACAAAACTTCTTGGATAAAACAATGTTTCATTTTTTCTCAGGTACTCTTAAAGAAGCTGAAGAGGTTATATCATTTGGTTCAATACTTTCATTTACTCCCTTGCACTCAAAAGAAAGAAAAAGTATTATAAAGTCAATTGCATTAGATAATGTTGTTGTAGAAACTGATGCACCTTTTGTGTGTAGGGAACCAAAAGAAGTTATTAAAGCGATTGAGTATATTGCAGAAATTAAAAATGTAGATATTGATATTGTTAAAGAACAAACGCGAAAAAATGCTGCACATTTTTTTAATATTTTTAATATAAAATAGAATAATAATAAGGCTATGATCATATGCTAGATATATTTAAATGTTTTTCAAAAAAGGAAAGACCAGATATTGCTGTTTTGGTTGATGGGCCGAACATTCTAAGAAAATCATTTAGTATTGATCTTCGTGAGGTAAGAACTGAACTTTCTAAATATGGGAATATTAGAATTGCTAATATTTATCTTGATCAATATGCTCCAAATAAACTTATCGAAGCAATAAAAAATCAAGGATTCGATACGCGAACTACGACAGGAGATGTGGATGTTACGATGGCAATTGAAGCGATGGAATATGTACTTGATCAGAATATTGATATAATAGCACTTATGACACGAGACACCGATTACCTTCCAGTTTTAGTTAAGGCAAGGGCAAAAGGCAAGAAATCAATTATCATGGCAACTGATTTTGCATTTAGCGCAGCATTAAAAAACACTGCTGATATTGTTATAATATTCAAAACAAAAGATGAAGTTGAACATATAAAAAACAAGTAACAGAACCGAGAACTCGGGACTGGCAACTTAAAAAAATATATATTGAGGAGGATAGTATGGCAATAGACAAAAGACCATTTGATATATTGAACGGTGCCTTGAACAACACAGTTGTCATTGGACTAAAGGGCGGAGTTGAATTCCGTGGTGTTATGGTCGCCTATGATGTTCATATGAATATTGTGCTTGAAAAAGCTGAACAGATTATTAATGGCGAAGTAAAAAGAGGAATGGGCACGATATTATTACGTGGTGACAGCGTTATTTATATCTCGCCGTCTTAGATATATTAATGTTTTTAGTATGGGCATGTAGATCAACGGTAGATCACTCGCTTGGCGTGCGAGAGGCTGAGGGTTCAAAAATCTCTTTGATCCTCCTCTTACGAAACTGAAAACAGGAGACGGAAGACTGAATGCTGTTTGAAAACAAAAGATGGAAATCCCTCCGTGTCCAATTTTTTTAAATTACACTTAATTTTTGCTTAGCTCGTGAATCGAAATATATTTAATTGTACAATAGATATGATAGTTTATGCTTGACGCAACTCTCTTGCCATTTGTACTATCATTTATAACAATATTTGTTATTATGAATCCATTTGCAAGTATTCTT
>JBGFRY010000025.1:0-24779 GCA_041694845.1 Microcaldota archaeon | reverse complement strand
AACATGAGAAACGTCAATTTGGTATTTCATAATAACCGTCGCAAGGAAACACACTAGCTTGTTGGTGGGAGGAATTGCGACATAACACTTATAAGGTTTCTCAAATATAAATGTTTGGTATGCAATGGCTTTGCGCCACTTATATCACTCTCGAAAAAATTCGCATTTTACATTGTGACAAAAATACGCATTAATCAACATACAAATATTCTGACTCATCTATCGCAAACTCGCTCGCAGCATAAACTAACAAATCCCTCTTCTGATTTTTTCGAAATCAGAGTTTGAAAAGATACTTTAAAAAAACTAAAAAAGAAAAAAATCTGTTAAAAATGCGATTGTTCAGTATTAAATCTCTGTTGTAGCGGATTGAACACTGTCATACCAATGTGATCCAGATTTCCAGCAGACAAGCCCCAGTAAACGGGCTTTTGCGTCCAGATGCAGCTGACAAAAGTTCTGCAGTGCAGAATATTTTTCAGTCAATGGAAAAGCTCACATACTTGTAGATGGGTTGTTTACACGTATAACAAGCCCTTATTTCAATAATAATAGCTCACCGCGCAAATATTTAATAATTTTGTTAAATAATCGCTACTATGCGATTGATTGGAAGTTTTTATCAATTTACCCAACGAGTTATCAAAGCAGTTAAAGCTGCAAAATTACCAAAGGACGATGTTACGAAATTAGAGCGTCTTTTGAATAGGACAGCAAAGCGCAATATCATTTTGGCAAAAGGTATTCTTACTGCATTAAATGCTGGAGGAGTGAGTAATAACGATATAGCACGCTTTAGTCAGTTGTTAGAAAAAGCAAATGAAAAAATTTCATCAGGAAAAAACCCATTTAGCGAAAGCGATAAACAAGAAATTACAGATATTTTCAAAAGATCTTATTTATCTACAAAGGCAGCTCACTGGTTTTCAACACAAATGGATGAGCTAGTAGCTGCTGAAATTGAAGAGTTTATTCGTGGTGACAGACAAATAGGTGTTCCATCTAGGAAAACAGTATCATTTGAAATAAAAGAAAAACCTCAAGAAAAAACCACCACAAAAACATAGAGCAGTGTGTTCTATGAAAATAAAACTTACGCCAGAACTTGCATATATAATTGGCCTATGGAGAAAATCACGAATACACGAAGGCATAGGGGTACACGGCAATAAGGAAATAATTGAAACATTTTCAAAAGAAGTTATTGAGAATGGGTTAACTACTTCTGATAAATTATTAAGCGATGAAAAAAAAGTATACTTCTATCATACTGCTTATAGAAAATTCTTTCAAAGTGTAGAGGAAGAACAGTTAGAACGCTTTAAATATCTGAATGAATATGCTGCAAACTATTTTGCAGGCGTGTTTGATGCTTCAGGAAAAATAGATGAAAAAGGCTTTGTATATATAAATAAAGCAAACAGAAACGACGAAATCCTTCTTATTAGACTTGGGTTTGGCGCAAGATGGAGAAATGACCATCTTGTAATAGAAAAACCGCGCGCATTTCTAGCATTTATAAAAAATTATGTAAAACGGTTTAATGGACATCCAGCTTTTCAATATGTAAAGGTAAAAAGGCGTCGTCTTACTAAAATAAGCTAATCAAGAATCTTATAGAATTCCTCAACTTTTTTGGTTGTTTCTTCCCAAGTGAATTTTTTTTCTACACGCGCTCTTGCGTTCTCACCAAGTTTTCGCGCAAGTCTTTTATCTTGTAATAACGTATTCACTGCGTTCGTGATCGCATTAGACTCTCCAGCAGACACAAGTAAACCACTTTTTCTTTCTTCAATTAATTCTGGATTGCCGCCAATGTTCGTTGCAACAATCGCTTTGCCACATGCCATTGCCTCAAGCAATACAAGTGAGCATGGTTCAAATAATGAAGGCAAAACAAAAATATCTGCTGCTGCATATAAATCAACAAGTGATTTGTCTGAAATACGTTCTGTCATAAATAAAACGTCAGCATCACTCTCTTTTGCTTTCTTTTCAAGTTCCTCTTTTAAAATACCTCGGCCAAAAATAACTAGTTTTGCATCTTTTATATGCGCCATTGCTTCAACTAGGTACTTAACTCCTTTTTGAGGGACTAGTCGTGCGTTTGTTAAAATTATTTTTTTATTATCTCCAATTTCTTTTTTCCATTCACTTTGTTTTTTTGGTTTGAATACCCTACTATCAACGCCATTATATATTACTGCAGTTTTACCTTTATAATCTTTAGGAATAGTCATCTTAAGCGTATTTTTACTGACACCTATTACTCCGTCGCACATATTCATAAGTCTTTTACCAAAAAAATCATCGTAAAATTGACCAAACATATCAGATAGAAAATCAATGCCAATTGGCCTCGCGTTGTGAATAGTAATGCATAGTTTCTTTCCAAGATTTTTAACAATTTCACCATATTTTGGCCCGAATATGAATCTATTGTGTATATGAACTATATCAGCATTAGCTGCATATTGTTTCACATTAATTGCAAGTCTTGGCATTACTGGGACAGGAGGCGGAATTGGATGCGGTGCCCATTCATAGATTTTTGCAGGAGTACGAATAATATTCATCCCACAAATTTCTTCTTTTTCTTTTGTTCCTTTTAACTGAGCGGTAAGTACAGTAATATCATGCTTCTTAGCAAGACGTTTTCCAAGTTCAAACATATGCTTTTCAGTACCTGCAAAATATGGGTAAAAAAAATGATTAAGAAAGAGAATGTGCATGTTAATCATTTAGATTAGGATTGCTAACATAAATCACTTTTTTTCCTTCAATCAAATATCTGCCTTTTGAAAAAGAATCAATAATCTTTTTGTACGCTTTATGCTCTTCTCTGAGAATTGTTTCTGCAACCTCTTCTGCAGTACTACAACTAGAAATATCAACTGCTTGTTGGTAAATTATAGGTCCCCCATCGACATCATCATTTACAAAATGTATTGTTAACCCAGAAACCTTGCATCCATACTCAAAAGCATCTTTCTGCGCACGTATGCTTCCTTTGAATGCTGGGAGAAGTGCTGGATGGATATTTATTATTTTATATTTGTATGCGTCTAGAAGTTCTTTTGCTCTTAGAATGCGCATATACCCTGCCAACACCACTATATCCACTTCGTAAGAATCAAGCAGTTCTTTTATTTTTCTGTCACCAGCTTCGCGTGACTCAAATTCGTTGAAATTGATCATTTCGATGGGGATAGCTGCTGTGTTTGCATATTCTATCGCGCCTGCTTTTGGATTATCTGTTATTAGAACTTTTATCTCCCCGTCAATTTCAAAATTATTTACTGCATCAATTACTGCTTTGAAATTTGATCCTCTTCCAGATGCAAGTACTGCAATTTTTATAGTTGCCATATAAAGAAGTCTACAGGAAGATTTATAACATTTAAAGAAATTTAAATCCGAGTGCAATGGTCTGAACATAATAACAAACGCCGTTCACTTACTATGATGTGCAGCATTTCATCATGTTCATGCTTTTGAATTTTTTCAACTAACTGGAAATCAAAACAGATTCCAATGCGAATACTATCTTGGAATTTTTTTAACGCGCGATCGTAATACCCTTTGCCATATCCAAGATGATGGAAATCAGAATCAAAAGCCAAACCAGGGATTATTACAACATCTGGTTCGTGTTTAGTAGTAATTTTAGTTTTTGGTTCAAGCACATTAAACTTACCAGGTGCAAGGTTATCAAACGATGTGAATTTGTAAAATTTAATCTCATTATTTGTAACTGGAACAATAACTTCTTTTCTAAGTTTTATTGCATTTGCTATCATTTCGTATGTATTGACTTCACTTCCTTTTGAGATATAAAACGCAATTGTTTTTGCTTTTTTAAATTCTTCTAGCGCAAATAACCTCTCTTTTATCATCGCACTTTTCTCTTCTCGTTCTACTTTGCTAAGACTATCTCTTTTTTTAAGCATTTCTTTACGGAGTTCGTTCTTAGAATGTGCAATCATAAAATCATTTAGTTGATGCCAAGATCTATTTATGCGATATACATCTTTTTATTCTTTCCACTTTACATTATTATTTTATTATGGGAATTCAGGAAAAAATCGCAGAGCTTAATGCTGAGCTCCATCGCACACAAAAAAACAAATCTACAGAATATCACATAGGTGTACTTAAATCAAAGCTAGCAAAATTAAAAAGAGAGCTCCTTGCACCAAAAAAACACGGAGCCGGTACTGGCGGCTTTGATGTGAAGAAAAGTGGAGATGCAACTGTTGCAATAATCGGTCTTCCAAGCGTGGGAAAATCAACCCTTCTAACAAGAATAACTAATGCAGAGAGTAAGATCGCTGCATATGCATTTACTACTTTAAAATGCATTCCAGGCGTAATGGAGTATAAAGGTGCAAAGATCCAGGTTCTAGATTTACCAGGAATAATCGAGGGTGCAAAGGATGGAAAGGGCCGTGGTAGGGAAGCAATTGCAGTTGCAAGAAGTGCTGATCTTATTTTGATAATAATTGATGCTGCGAGCCCAAAACAATATACTACAATAGTAAATGAATTGGAAGGATTTGGGATAAGACTGAATAGAAAACCTCCAGAAATTTCACTATCAAAGAATAGTCGTGGTGGGATAACTATCGAGTATACTGTTAAACTTACAAAAATTAGCGAAAAAGAAATAATTGCTGTGCTTAATGAGTATGGTTATTATAATATAGATATTGTTTTTAGAACAGATACTAGCATTGATGAATTAATCGATTTTTTAGAGAGCAATAGAGTTTATCTTCCAACAATAGTGATAGCTAACAAAATTGACCTCATCGATAATCACTCTGAGATATATTTACCGGTTAATTGCATTCCAATATCTGCTGAAAAGAATATCGGTATTGAAAGAGTTAAAGAAGAAATTTTTTCAGCGCTTAAGCTCATTAAAATTTATACAAAAAGAAGAAAAGAAAATGCTGATCTAAAAGAGCCTTTAATTATGCGTAGTGGCTCAACTGTTGCAAATATCTGCGAGCGATTGCACCGCGAATTAAAAAAAGAGTTCAAGTACGCGCTTGTATGGGGTAAAAGTGTCAAGCATCCTTGTCAGCGCGTTGGGTTAGAGCATGTAATGCAAGATGGAGATATAATACAGGTCATAAAAACGACAAAATAACAGTTGATCTTTATATCAACTTGGTGATAGTTTATGCCAACCAAACAAGAAATTCAAAAAGTAATTGAATGGTGCGAGCAAAAAAAGAAAGAGCGTCAGAGGATTTATGTTATTGAACGTAATACTCTAGGAGATAAAATATCATGGATGAGAAGATTTCCATTGATTGAGATTGACAGACCAAAAGAAGTAGCTGCCAAAACAAGTTTGGTATACGATTCAATTACAAAAAAATTATGGCAATATCTTAATGGTGATTGGAGAAATATTGAGGCTGATATTATAAAATGATTTAGTGAACTAGATTGTATTCAGAAAAATCCAAATGGCCATTTTTTCTTACCTTTTCTCTCTTTCTCGTTTTCGTTTTCTTTACTTCCATTCTCATCGTCATAAAACTCTTTTAGCAAATCTTTTTGTTTCTGTGTTATTTTTGTTGGTACTTTTAGAATGACGCGGACTAGTTCATCTCCTTTTCGTTCTGTGTTTATATTTGGTAGGCCTTCTTCTCTTAATTTGAATAGTGTATGGGATTGCGTTCCTTCTGGAATATGCAATTTTGCTTTTCCAGAAAGAGTTGGAACTTCTATAGTTGTCCCTAAAACAGCAGCAATGAATGAAATAGGTATTTCAGTATAGATGTCGTTTCCTTTTCTTTCAAATATAGAATGTTTTTTTACATAAATAGTTACGTAAAGATCTCCAACACCATCTCTTCCTTGCTCGCCCATTCCTGAAAGATGAAGTTGCATCCCATTTTCAATGCCTTTAGGAATAGTTACTTTTATTCTTTCTTTTTCCCGTATTTTTCCGCTTCCTTTACATTCGCTGCAGACCTTTTCTATTACTGTTCCCTGTCCCTTGCATTTTCCGCACGTAGTTACAGTATAAAATCTCATCGGACCCATTATTCGACTCTGCTCTACCTGGCCCCTCCCATTACAATACTCGCATTTTTTTATTGCTGATTGAGAATCAGCTCTACTTCCGCCACATTTTTTGCAGATTTTTGAATGCACAATCTCAATTTCTTTTTTAATTCCAGTAGCAACCTCTTCCAACGTAATTTCTGTTTCTACTTCTAAATCAGCACCATATTCTATCCTTCTTCTGCCACTGCTACCTTTTTGTCTAAATCCAGAGCCGAAAAACGATCCAAAAGAGCCCCAAAACATATCTTTAAATGGGTCACGAAATCCAAACTGCTCAAATAAATCCTCAATGTCCTCAAAATGCGCACCCCTAAATATGTCCTCTTGCGTATACTGCTGCGAAAAACCTTCTGGTCCAAACTGGTCATATTGCTGACGTTTTGTGTTATCACTAAGAACTGCATACGCTTCGCTAATCTCTTTGAATTTCTCTTCTGCTCCAGGGCTTTTGTTTCTATCTGGATGAAACTCAAATGCAAGCTTGCGATATGCCTTTTTTATATCATCTGTACTAGCACTCTTCGGAATTCCAAGAATTTCATAGTAATCGCGTTTTGTTGGAACCATTTTGATTCTCTAGTAAACCTCGGTTTTCATCTTATCTATTTTTACAAATCAATTGTAGCATATGGCTTTGCGGACAATTATGGCATTTTTATTTCTTATCTTTATCATCGTCGACTTTCTCATATTCGCCCTCTACCACATTGTCCTCTCCAGTTCCGTGTCCAGATCCAGAGTTTTGTGTCTTGTGTCCTGAATCTTGATTACCCTTTTCTGCATCACTCGAACCATGCTGCGCCCCTGCCTGCTGGTAGATATAACTACCAGCATCTTGTAAGACTTTTTTCAGATTTTCACTCTCTGTCCTTATCTTAGCTATCTCTTCGCTAGTAAGCACATCCTTTACTTTTTTCATCGCATCCTCTATCTTACCAATACTGTCTTTCGGCAACTTGTCTTTTAGCTCTGCAAGAGTTTTTTCTGCAGTGTAATGTAAACCTTCTGCTTCATTTCTTGCCTCTGCTAATTCCTTCAGTTTTTTGTCTTGCTCTGAATACTCTTCAGCCTCTTTCATCTTTTTTTCTATTTCATCCTTGCCCATTTTTAATGGTGCTGTTATTCTCATCTTTTGTTCTTTTCCGGTTCCAAGATCTTTTGCAGATACGTGCATTATCCCATTTGCATCGATGTCAAACGTAACCTCAATTTGCGGAACCCCTCTTGGAGATGGTGGAATCCCCATTAATTGGAATTCTCCTAGAAGGACGTTGTCACGCGCCATCGGCCGTTCTCCTTGAGAGACTTTGATGTCAACAGCTGTTTGAAAATCTGCAGCAGTTGAGAATACCTGTGATTTTTTAGTAGGTATAGTTGTGTTTCTCGGAATAAGCACAGTATTAATACCACCAAGAGTTTCAATACCAAGGCTTAGTGGAGTAACATCTAATAGTAATATATCCTTCACTTCACCTGCAAGTACTCCTGCCTGAACTGCTGCGCCAATTGCAACACATTCCATTGGATCAACACCACGCTCTACTTTTTTGCCTACAAGATCCTCAACGAATTTTTGCACTATTGGCATTCTAGTTGGTCCGCCAACCAAAATTATCTTTTCAACCTCTCTTGGACCAAGTTTTGCATCCTTCATTGCCTGCTCAACTGGTCCGCGGCAGCGTTCTATTATCGGTCTTACCAAATCTTCTAATTTCGCCCGAGTTAATGTATATTTAAAATGCTTTGGTTGATTTCCGACTGTTACAAGGAAAGGAAGATTTATCTCGCTCGATAGTGTTGTAGAAAGCTCTATTTTTGCTTTTTCTGCACTCTCGCGCATTCTCATCATCGCTTGTTCATCCTTGGTTATGTCACCTCCACTTTCTTTTCTGAACTGGTCAACTAGAAATTCTGTCAAAACATGATCCATGTCTGTACCACCAAGCTGTGTATCGCCACTTGTTGATTTTACTTCAAATACCCCAGCACCAAATTCCATTATAGTTACATCAAGGGTTCCACCACCAAAATCAAATACCATTATTTTCATTTCTTTTCCTGTCTTATCCAATCCATAAGCAAGACATGCTGCTGTTGGCTCGTTGACAAGACGTACGACCTCCAAACCAGCAATTTCTCCTGCATCTTTAGTTGCCTGTCTTTGATTATCATTAAAATAAGCAGGTACTGTAATAACAGCTTTCACTACTGGCTCGCCTAAGAACGTTTCTGCATCTTGTTTTATCTTCTGAAGAAGTATTGCACTTAGCTCTTGCGGCCTGTATTCCTTACTCTGTATATTATATTTATAGGTAGTCCCCATCTTTCTTTTGAATGCAGTAACTGTTCCTTTAGGGTTTGTAACTGCTTGTCTTCTTCCTGGTTCTCCTATTATCCTCTGCCCGTCTTTTGTTATTGCAACATAGCTTGGAAATGCCTTACCGTATTGCGTAATTCCCTCACTGCTCGGAATTATCACAGGTCTTCCACCTTGAATAACCGCTGCCGCACTATTACTTGTTCCCAAATCAATTCCTATAATTTTTGTCATACTATTCACTTTATTTTAACCACACTCAACGCATCGAGCGTGTTTTTCATCTTCATCATCAGACTTTTTTCCTTTACTTACAATTACACTTGCTGGCCTAAGTATTTTATTATTAAAACAATAACCTTTCTTAACAATTTCAGTTATTATGCCTTCATCTAATTCGCTTTCTTCATAACGAATTGCTTCGTGCTTATATGGATCAAATCTTTCTTTTTCAACAATCATCTCTTTTAGGCCTTCCCCATGCAAGAGCTTTAGCAAGTTTGCGTATACCATCTCAAAACCTTTAATCATATCTTCGCTTTTTTGGCTTTTTTTAGCACTGTTTATCGCATGCTCGAATTCATCAATAATAGGGAGAAGTTTTTGAATGAAAGTTGCAGTAGCATTTGCTCGCATCTCTATTTTTTCTTTTTCGATTTGTTTTCTGAAATTGTCAAAATCTGCCTGAAGTCTTTTTAGCAGATCCTCTAATTCCTTCATTCGTTGATCTTGGTTTTCAGCTAGTAATTTTAATTCATTTTGTGCTATCATTTTAGGAGGGTCGTGCTCAATTTCTTGTACTTTTTCACTTTCCTGTTTTTTCCTTTTTGGATCCATCTCTCTTACCCCGATTTTTTAATAATCTGTTAAAATTTTAACAGAAGTTTATTTATTTCGAAAGGTTTTTAAATATTTCACTCATTTAATTAAATTATGGAAAAACGACGTCATCGCTATCTTCGGGAGATTGCAATCCGCGAGATAGAGAAGCCAAATGAGCATGATATTGAGAAAGAGATCAACTGGATTTGCCAATGTTTAGGCCTAGCAGAGCGTGAAAACGATCTTGCAGCAGAGATTTTTAAAGAATTAATCCGTGCGTCCAAAGAGCATAGTGGCATCTCAAGTAAACAGATTACAGAGAAAAAACACGTTACTCAAGGTGCAGTGGTATACCATCTCAATACATTAATGAGCTCAGGTATTGTCATAAAACAAGGACGACGCTATTTCTTAAGAAGCTCTAGTTTGGATGAGACGTTAGAAGAGATGGAGCAGGAGGTGCTCAGGCGATTAAGAAAATTAAGAAAGCTTGCAAAGCATATTGATGAAGAATTAAGCAATCTCTAAGTGTACTTAGCTTTCTTAGAGACTGCTTAATATTTCTTCGAAATCAGAGTTTGAAAAGATACTTTAAAAAAACTAAAAAAGAAAAAATCTGTTTAAAAATGCGATTGTTCAGTTATTAAGTTTGTTATCATTTTAAATTAAATTACATTAAGTTTATAAAAGCTTAATATTTTAATCTTTTCGATCTTTTACATATCTGGATGAGCGATAGTTGCCGGTCTTTTTAAGATGGCCTTGTGCTACTAAATCATTAAGGTACTGGATAGCCGTAGGATGTGAAACACCGACCATACTGGCAAACTGCGGAGCAGTAATTGAATCGTGTTTTCCAAGATAAGTTAGTGCCTTCTCTTGCTTTTCATTCAACTGCCCGTATTTTTTAACAGCACGGTCTGAAAGCGGACCATATAAAATAACCCGGAAAAATCCGCCAAAGTCTTCGAATACGGGATCAGGAAGATCTTGCTCGCGTAATATTCTAATCATCGCCCTCACACCAAGGTTCATGCCTTCACCACAACCTGCGTCATTGAGTATGCGATGCAAAATTGGATTGCGGTGTCGTCTAATATCAGCAAAATTCCTTAAATTCTGTCCAGGAAGAAGTGTGCCGGGATTGGTGATCTGAATACGATCATCGAGGATTTCAACTAGAATGCCGTTGGGATCGAAATAATCCCGATGACCTACTGCATTGGTGATAGCCTCGCGTAGGACATCGTCAGGTATCATTGATATTTCTACTCGTTTGCCATCAATAATTCTGGCAGAAAAACCGGCCTTTTCCCTGATGATAGAAAATACATTTTCCAAAAGCTCTGGCACTGTATCGTTATAACGCTGGTCAAATTCTCTAGCTTCCAGCATTGCTATTTTTCCTTTGTATTTTACAACACGGATTTCTATGTTAGAGAAGAAATGGCTAATGTCTTTTGCAAACGCTAGAACTGCGACATTTTTTATATAAAAATCTCCAACCGCATTTGCTACTCCTAAAGATTGAAGAATGGTTTCGATTGAAATATTTGCATCAGCATCCTTTCCCATACGCCGGAGAAGGTGTTTTTTAATTTTCTCTTCTGAAAGATTGGTAATCTTGGCATTTGAACGATTTTCTTCAAATGAGATTACTCCTCTGGCACGCAGGAATTCTACAAGTTGCTGTTTGTAAATTTCAACATTAACCGAACCCTGCCGTATGTAAACATTCTTTTCGAAAAAACAAACTTCACTTACCTGCATGGCATTTACATTGACAACGATGATGAGTTTACCATCTACGCTATGCTCTTCGTAAATAATTTGCGGTCTGGGGTCCATCTTTGGCAGAATGGCAGCTATTTTCTGGTAGGCTTCATCTTTTGCTAAGCCACTTATTATTGTTTTTTCATTAGTTTTTTCTACACCTAGTATCAGTAATCCTCCGCCAGAATTGGCAAAGGCGCAAATTGAACGACCGATCCGATCAGCAAAATGAGCGGATTTCTTAAACTCAAGCCTTGAGCCTTCCTCTTGAGAGAGAATATTGGCAAGTTCGTCCTTGGAAATCATTGAAAACCACCTATAGGATTTATATTAAAATATTAAGTAAATAGATATTTAATACTATTTAATTTAAATTAGCCTTGGACAAGTGATCCACTTCGGTGTTGATACTATCCTTATTTGCTCCATATTCTTTATCACATCATAAAATCGATCTCTAAAATCTGCAACAAAAGCCTGCAACTCATCGCTATTTTTAACATCAATTACAACTCATCTATCACAAACTCGCTCGCAGCATAAACTAACTCCGTACTTTTTCTCATAAAGGCGCCGCAATAGTTTTGGTTTCACCTAATAAATTCCTCTTAGGATTTCTTCGAAATAAGAGTTTGAAAAGATACTTTAAAAAAACTAAAAAAGAAAAAAAATTTTAATTTGCTAGCCAAGCCCTGTTACCAGACCTAGCATGATTGCAGGGGAAGAGATTTTCTCTTCGCTTTGCGGCGAGAAAAATTCGCCAACAAAGTTGTCGAAGATTCGAACTCTTGTAGGTACTAAACCATCGAGCCCTGAACCCGACGCATTTGACCGTCACAGCAGCCAGTTATTCAACACCATAAACTGCTCTCTCTGCAACCCCTGCATGAGTGAAACGAATGCTGGGGGCATTGAAACACAAAGTTTCAATCCAACCCCTGCATGAGTGAAACGAATGCTGGGGGCATTGAAACACAAAGTTTCAATCCAACCCCTGCAGCAGATCATTTTCTTATTGATTATTATCTAACATTGGCTATTTTTCCAACTGCCTTTCCTTCTAATATAAATCGTTTATATTCTTCAGCTTTTTCAGGATAAATGCAATCTAACCTGTGAAAACGATTTGCGTATTTTCTGTATGCTTTAACTGCCGCGGCATAAGCATCGCGGATATGATGATCAAAAATATATTTTGTAATTATTTTCTTTGATTCTTGTGTAAGATTTTTTGATGGGCTGAACACTTTAACATTAAATCTTCTAGCAATTAATTTCACAAAAGCAGGTGGCTCTTTTACATCGCATGCAACGAGTAAAGGTATACCAAGCCGTGCAATTAAGTTAATAACTTCATTTGCATTCTTGTGTCTTACTACACCTGCCCCTACCAATTTTCCGTTTAGACCAAGAGCAGCATAGCCAACAGTTAGCCCAGGGTCAATGCCGATTATAAGGTATATGAAAACACCAAAAAATCTTTGGCTGCAATGTTAATTATTCGTTCACAAACACTCAGAGCTAAAGCCCTGAGTGTTTGACTACCTTTCTTTTTTCTCTTTAGTAAGCAGTAGCTCCTGCTTTATGAACACGTGTGTGTGAGGTAGGATATTTTGACAGATTACTGCACCTGAACTTATCCAACAATCATTTCCAATAAGTTTGCCAGGCATTACGCAGGATAGCACGCCGAATTTTGTATTATCTCCGATAACACAACCTAATTTTTTCCTTCTACTATTTACCCACCCGCGTTCTGTAAGTACATTTACGTTTGATTCATCAAATCTGTAATTCGCCAATTGCGTACCAGAGCCAAAATTGACATTACTTCCTATAATAGAATCACCGAGATAAGCAAGATGTTTTACATTTACATTATCAAAAAGGATAGAATTTTTCACTGTTGTTGATTCACCAATCTCACAATTTTTTCCAATAAAATTGTTTCCGCGAAGATAGGCATTTGGACCGATTTTTGTTCCTTGGCTTATGTAGCTTACACCTTCAACATAACTGTTAAAGATCTCTACATCTTTTTCTAGAATAATCTTTCCGTTAATAGTAGAATTCTCTATTTTTCCATCGCTTGTCTCACTATCCATTTTGGAAAGTAGCCAATCATTTGCATCAAAAAGATGCCATGGATATCCAACATCAACCCAAAAGCCATCGCATACAGCACCTTTTGCACCAATTAGTAAATCAGTTATTTCATACTCACCACGAGAAGATGGCTTCAGTTTTCTGATTTTTTCAAATACCTCTGACTCCATACAATAAACAGAAATGTTCGCAAGATCGGATTTTGGATGTGCTGGTTTTTCTTCTAATATGGAAATATTCAAGTTTTTATCCAGTTCTGCAATGCCGTAATGAGTTGAATTCTCAATTTTTTTTAATCCAACTGTAATTCCACCATTGTGTTTTTCAATCACTTCTTTGATGACTGCTTCTTCAGTTATTATATCTCCTGCAACTACAAGAAATTTATTTTTCGAATCAGCTAATTCTGTTTCTGCTGCAAGAATTGCATCTGCTGTTCCTTTGCGCTCGCCCTGCGTAATAAATTTTAATTTAATTCCAATTTCGCTTTCGTATATTTTGAAGTAATCGATTATCTGCTCTTTGAGATAACGGACCACTACTACTGCATCTTTTACTCCAGCTTTTTTCAGTTCAATAAGAAGATGGTGGAGAATCGGCTTTCCAGCAACTTCTAGCATTACCTTTGGTCGCGTATTAGTAAGCGGTCTTAATCGCTCGCCCTCTCCTGCTGCCATAATTAAAGCTTTCATAGAAACAACCAGTTATCTCCATCTCTTTTAAAAACGCTTTCGTTGGAGAAAACAACCATGGCATTAAATCTATGCTATTTTTGCAAAGCAACATGTTGTAAAGATTATTTAATTACCATTACCTCATTCGATGTTCTTCGCGTAATGGAAAAAACAGGAAAGAATCTAGAAGAATTTGCAAAGCTTCATCCTGCGCGTATATTTAATCCAGATAATGAAACTATCTTAGAATGCTACTATAAAAAAGAGAAATATGACTATCTCCTGATATTTAAATCCCATCCATGTTGTTTTTTAGATAAAGATAATAGATGCACAATTTATGATTTCTCTCCTCTTGGCTGCAAGTTTTATCCTTTTCGTTATAATGGAGAGTTTATAGAATATGCGCCATGCTCATTCATAGCAAAAACAATATTTCATTTCACCAAACCAAAATTAAACAAAGAAGAATATTTAGCTAAAATAACTTCGTATAAAAAGATCGTTGCAAAATGGAATGCATTGCATGGAGAAAAAGAGTGGTGCATGAAATTTCTGCTAGATGAGAGCAGAAAAATGCTGGCAGCTAAGCTATTATAATTTAAAAATTTTTATTATCTCTCTTAATCTATTGGCTGTTTTCTCAAGTTTTTTATTACTTTTATATTCCATCGTTAATCGCACATACGGCTCAGTACCACTTGCTCTAATTAAGAACCAACCATCTGTTTCATCAACGCGAATGCCATTATCATCACGTAGCCGCCCTTTTGTTTTTATTTCTTTTTTTATTTTTTCAACAATTTTATATTTTATTGAGTTGTCACATTTGAATTTCTCTCGAAGCATTGGGTAAACGCAATATTTTTTCTTCAGCTCACTTAATTTTCCTTTTTCGCAAAAAATTTCAACAAACTTTGCAGCTGTTAAAATCCCATCAGGAACGCACAGAGCATCTCTAAAAATATATTCACCGCAAGGTTCACCACCAAAAATTGCATCTTCATTTTCCATAGCTTCTGAAACATATAAACTACCTACAGGGGTAATAATTATTTCTGCACCAGACATTGTAACAGCATCACGTACGCATAGTGATGCCTCGACAGTTGAAATAATCTTCAATTTTTGGTTTTTATATTTTATTTTATTTTTTTCATTTTCAAGTTCGTGCTCAATCATTATTGCAAGTTGTACATCAAGTGCTAAAACTTCTCCGTTCTCATCAACAACTACAGTGCGATCTGCATCACTATCATGGCCAATACCCAAATCTGCATTTACCTCTCGCACCTTTACACTAAGGCCTTTGAGATTTTCAGTATTTGGTTCTGACTCTCGAGAAAAACCAATTAGTTGATTATTTATTTCTACTACATTGCAACTAAGCTCACGCAGTAATGAAGAGGTCATAACAGTGCCTGCACCATTAGCATCAACAACAACTTTTGGTTTTCGAGTTTTTATTGTAGTAACATTAACTAATTTTTGGATAAAGGCGGCATGTTCTTGCAATATAGTGTGATCATCAATCATTTTTCCAACTTTATCCCAATTTGTAAATTGCATCTTTTCCTTTTCAAATCTCTTTTCAAGCTCTTTTTCGCAATTTCGTGATATCTCTGCTCCATTATCATAGAGTTTTATTCCATTATATTCCGATGGATTATGGCTTGCAGTCAGTATAATTCCTTTACATTTGTATTTTTGTGTAGCAAACGCAAGTGTTGGTGTTGGTACAATTCCTAGATAAATTACATTTTTTCCTCGTCCTAAAACCCCAGCTATTGCAGCAAATGCAAGAGATTCTCCAGTAGTTCTTGTATCTCTTCCAATAACGACATCACAATCAGCAAACAAATTAGCAATTTTCATTGCAAGTTTTTCATCTACCTCTTTTCCATAAACCCCACGTATTCCTGATGTTCCAAAAAGCATAGGTAAATATTAGAGGTAAGCATTTAAGTTTTTGCTAATTTGCAATCAGACAGTAGTTCCGAACTTCTTTTGACACATTAATTGACTTCTTTAGAAATAATCTTGTTGTTTTGCCTATCAAAATTGCAATGTGATTAGCTCAGAAAATTTTTTACCTATGAAAAATGGGTTAAATTATGGTAACTTCGATCTTGCGTTCCAGACAAGACTCAGGACGCGAGACACAAGACCGGTGAGAAAAAGAATCAGTTTTTATTTACTTTCTGAAGTACTAATCAGATAGCCCTTATTAATACACCTAATAAACCAAAACTAATCATTTTCGTTGGTTTATCCATATGCCCGTTTTTCGAGAGGTATTCTTCAACACCAGCATCTTTTAATTTTTTTGCGAATTTTTCGAGTTCCTGGTCTTCCTTTTTTGATAGTTGCTCACGAATCAGCGAATGCAAAAATAAATCAGGCAGATATTTTCTTCTCCACATTAATTCATATAAAAGAGGTTCATCAAAATACCTACCAGCTAGCTTTGCACAATTGCCTCCAAAAACAATTCCACCACCTGTCGTTGCTTTTGTTTGCCCTGCTGCATCACCAACTAGTAGAATATTCTTACCGTTATATACAATAGCTGTTTTTACCCTTGATTCAATAGGAATAATTGCACCGGAAGCATTTACAGCTTTTTTAATTCCTTTCATTTTCAGAAGCGCGTCAAATGCCTTTTTAGCATTATTTGGTAGAAGAACTCCACATCCGAACTCAGCTTCATCTTTATTATGTGGAATTATCCAACCAAAAAATCCTGGGAATTTTGACATTGACAAAAAAATCTCAACAATATGTAGATTTTCGCACTGATATTCTATTTTTGTTTGTAATGTTGAAACAAATCTCTTTATTCTCGGAAAACCAAAATATGATGCAACTATAGAATTTGGCCCATCTGCACCTATAATGTTATTTGCCTTAAATTTATTTTTTACTTTTTTACTATATTCCATTATTGCACTTTCTTTCTTTGCATTTTCAGCAAGAATTCTATCAAAATTGGTTCTATTGCAAACAACAGCAACACTTTTTTTAGTATCTATAGTCAATTTCTGTCCAGCAATATCTATAACTGCACCATTTATTCTATTTATGATGACTTTTTTGTAATCAACAAATTCTTTTAATGATTCCAACCCATCAATTGAAAAAAGTCCTGAGCAGTGCATTGGAATGCCAGCACATGCATGTTCTTCTGAGACTATCACATTTGCATTATGATTTCTGATTGCAGAAATCGCAGAAATACAGCCACTTGGACCTGCACCAATTACATGGATGTCAATCATGTTTCAAAACACCCAAAAAAGAAATTAAGGCGATTAAACTAGGAAGACAATAACTTTTGCTGCTACTCTCTTCTTCTATTTGTGCTTCAGGTAATTGAGTTTGTTCAGAATTTTTATATGGAACTTCTATCTCAATAGTAAACTCGTTACAAAAATCTTTGTCATTTCCTCTAACTTCTATTGGTATAATATATTTGAAACCTTCTTTTAGTATAGAATTATTTATTTTATAGTTAAAATATTGCTCCTGATGTGGGGCAAGAAGAACTAAGCGTTCGTCATTTAATTCAAACTCTTTAGGTATATTGAATATATATGATAGAAATACAAATTTATTATTGCTATTCGTTAAATTGACTTTAATGACATGCTCAGTCTTATCAAAGTTACACCATCCAATAACTGGTGATTCAATTGATTTATTTGAATAGATAGTTTCGACTTTTATCTCAAAATCAATCTTAATGTTAGTAAATGCCTTGACGTATTCCTTAATACTACTATGATCTTGTCCATAAGCAACTATGATGTGGTTGTTACTCAAAGTTCCTACTTCTAGAAAAGTTGGGTCAACTGCTAGCCAACCATAATTAGGTATATTCACCTCAGCCCAGGCATGATTGCTGAGTATTGTTTCATTATCACTAACAATACCACCAAGTACATACCGTGTTTCTAAACCAACAGCTCTTGTAAATGCAATGAATAGATGGCTGTACTCAACACATACACCCTTTTTTATATTATATGCTTCTTCTGCTGATAAAAATTTTTCTTTATAGCTTATATTATAAGTGATAGTTGAATAAACGTACTCAGTAATATTTCTTATAGTTGAAAGAATTGAGTTACTATCTGCAAGTGATGCAGCCTTTTCAGCCATTGCTGGCGTTGTTTTTGTTAAATTAGTTGATGGTAATTGCTTCAAATTAAATTTGGCATCATTTTGTACTTTTTGATCATAGTGAACAACAACCTGCGCAATTATTTTTAGCTCTCCTTTTTCTTTTATTGTACCGTTATATAATACTTTTATTACTTCATCATCATTCTTGTTCAAAATAATGCCAGGACTTTTATTTATGATTGTTACCTTTTGATAAGAAGTATCTGCAATAAAATAGCTGATTAATTCTATTTCACCAATCGCACCACTACCTTTGTTTTCGAATGACCATGTTTTTTCAATGATATAACTTGCAGGACCATAAAAATATGAAGAAAAAACAAGATTGCTTATAAAAATAAAAAGAAATATTAAAATGCGCAAATGCATTAGCTATTCCCTCGTATTTTTTTCATGTGCTCAATTCGCTTATTAATCAACTGTGCTGTACCAATGTCTTCCCGATGCCATACTGGCCCTTTAACAGTGCTGCATCCAAGCTCTGCTATTCTCTCTGCCTCATCAATGTTTCTACCAGTTCCTAACATTGCAAATGCTCTTGAACTTGTTGTGTATATTTTTCCTTCTTTTTCATATACTGATGCATAATATGCCTTTGCTTTATTTTGTTCAAGCATCATTTCATCAATTTTTACCTCTGCATCTGTTAATGGTTTTAATGGATAGCCACTAGGAACAAGATATTTTACTACAGTGCAGCTATTAGTGAATTCTGGAGGCACAAGCTGACTATCGCATATAGAAAGAAATATATCAACTATTGAGTTCTGTAAAAGAGAGAGTACATTTATTGCCTCTGGATCACCGAAACGTGAGTTGAATTCAACAACTTTCACACTTTTTGGTATTGCCATGAACTGACCATATAACACGCCTTTGAATGTAACACCATCTTTTTTCATTGCATATACTGTGTCTTGAATTATTTTTTTTGCTTCTTCAATGTCACTTTTATTTAGAAATGGTAAGACATCGTTTGTTGAATATGACCCCATCCCACCTGTATTATCGCCGCAGTCGTTTAAAAATGCTCTTTTATGGTCCTGAACAGGAGGCATTATCGCAATTCTTGTCCCATCGCTGAAGGCTTGTAATGTGAATTCCTCACCATTCAGCTTTTCTTCTATAAGAACACGGCCATCTTTTTTCAAAACTTCTTTTACATATAAAACTGCGTCTTCTTCTGTTTTGAAATGATCACCACTTACGCGAACACCTTTGCCACCAGTAAGCCCCAGAGGTTTTATTGCAACATTGCCTAATTCTTTTATTACTCGTAATGCATCATTATCGTTCTCAACAATTTCGTATTTTACTGCCCCTGGAATTTTATGACGTAGCATTAGTTCGCGAGCAAATCCTTTATCCCATTCAATACGCGCTGCAGCTTTTGTTGGCGAGGCAACAAGCATACCAGATTTTTCAAGTACATCAGAAATTCCAGCTGCCAATACTGCGTCAGGACTTGCAAATCCAATATCAACATCTACACCTACTATGCATCTTGCTACATCTTGTTGGTTATTAATATCACACAACCAAAATTTCTTTGATAACGCGGCAATCGCAGGATTTTTTTTAGACATAATAGTGTATAACTCACTATCAGCTGCTATTTTTTCTGCGATTATATGTTCTCGCGCACCATTTCCTATTAGCAATACTTTCATTAAATCAACTAAATATTTTCATAGCATGTTATGCTTTTCTGTTAAAAGATGCAAATAATTTTTCGAATAGCGACGATGGCAGTGGTTTCCTTATTACAAACTGCTTTTCTTTCGGATAATTTTTCAATATCATGAATTCCAAAATTTCATTTTTTGTCATTACTACGCCTTCTTTTTTATATATCTTTCTCGCATAAGCTCCTCAAGTCCTTCTTCCGCACGTGCAATAGAAACAGAATAAGCTTTAGCAAAATCTTTGATGTTTATAGACCCTCCATGCATTTTTATCCATAAATATAACTCTTGTCTCAGCATTTCATCACTAATTCCACTTAGTTGCTGTACACGGGTGGAGAGTTCCTGAAGGCGCTGTTCAGTTTCCAATAAAAGACGACTGTTTTCTTCGCTGGATCGGATAATGTCTTCATATTTTTTTTGTAGTATCGCATATTTTTCTTTTATCTCTTCTAGCTCACTAGCCACATCTATTGTATCTTTGCCAACCAATACCTTCAAGTTCTCTATTGTATCTATCATCATTCTAAAAGTCTCTGTATGGTCTAGATCATAATGATCTTTAGCAAGAATAAGTGTATTGAGTAAAATAGGCAATACATCGAGTTTCTCACTACTAATCCCACCCTTTTTAGCAATTTCATAATCAAACTCAATCATTTTATCTCCAAAAACTATTGAATACTGAGGATGGTGTTTTCCGCGGAGATCTTCCACAACCTTCTCTACAGTTAGGCTGTTATTGCCATATTCTATTCTATTAAATCCGACATCACCTAAAAGACTTGCTAAAGTTTTCAATGACTTTTTCCTTTTTGCACTTAATAGGATCTTTTCCATAGTTTCACGTTTCAGTTACAACAACATTTACAATGCCTTTTGAAGACTTTCTCATCCTTGCCAATGAAAATATATGAATGAGGTTTTTTTCAGGAATTCCAAGCTGCCGCAAAAATGAAAGAATAGTAGCCCTTGAGTAGCCAAATTTATCTAGTATAGAAACAAGTTTTTCACCTTCAACTAATCCATCGCTTTTTTCAAATTCTATTTTAATCATTGTTACCTGACTTTCATTTAGTCCTAATTCATAAAGCATCTTCAGAAACTGCTCACGTTCTATTTCAATTTCCATATCCCCACCTTTTATACGGAATAAGAACAATGGTTCTTCTCCATCTATTTTATTTAACAAAAATGTGGCAACACGTGCTTGTCTTTCTGCAAATATCATATTTACTGCTGAATCACCAACACCAAATTTTCCGATTTCTTCATCAATGAAGTCAGAATACCCAATCGAGCTGCGGACATACTCCCTAAATTCTCTAAGGACAAGTCGCAAAACAAACATGGTCCCAACATTGCTGAATATGGTCTTATGAATATCGGTTGGATTCTGGCTTGCAACAATAAGCGCGAAATTATATTTTCTACCTTCTCGCACTATCGTTATAACATCAGAACGCTCATCATTTGCAATCTTCCATGCTTCGTCTAATACAACAAAAAGTCTGATTCCTTTTGCCTCACTAAAACCCTTTAACCGCATTAATTCTTTTATATACTGAAGAATTGTTAATCCTGCTAGTGATCGCATTTCTTCAGTTGGCAGTTCATGAAGGTCTACACAAACCAATCCGCTTTCAGTCATTTCTTTTATGTTTACCGTTGATTGTCCTGCAAAAAAATCACTCCCTTCAACAGTGAATTTTTTTAATAGTTTTCCTGCCCGTTTTTTTCCGTGTTTCATTAATAATTCAACAACATTTAACAATACGGGTTTCTCATATCGCTCGTATACCTCATTAATAGCATCTTCAATCTCATCTCGCTCAACCTGATGCGATTTAAGATCAAGTAATACGTCGAGAGCAGCAGTGATCTGTTGTACGCGATCCCTTTTTTTAGTGCCCATCAAATCAAGAAGATTTAATTTTTCTTTTCCAAGGTTTATAACGCGACCACCAGCTTGTGCAACCCATTTGTTGTATTCCCCAACCCAATCGATTATTATCGCATTTGTATTCCACATGATCGATGCCCGTGTAATAAAAGTTTTCGTGAGGTAGCTTTTTCCAGAGCCAGTAATCCCAACAATTGCAATATGCGGATTAATTAACTTCCTATAATCCCAAAAAACAGGAGTTCCAAGATACCTTGTTTTCCCTAAGTATATAGAATCCATAGGGTTTGAAAGAAGCTGCTCTTTTCTTGGTTCTGGCGGATGCACTAATGGTATTCTTTGCGCAAGATCTTTTGAGAGCAGATAAGATAGTTTCATTGGCTGTTCCTCTCGATAATGAAATAGAAAGTAAGGTATATAAGTATATTGCCTATAATAAAATAGATAAACGATATTGCTAAGACATCCTCAGTTTAGAATAATTCGTCTCTAAGTTCTTCAGAAGTAGTTGGGAAAAATACATCCCATTCGAAGCATTTTATCATATCCAAGTCGCTTAACTCTGTGACATCGCAGCCAAGTGAACTGGAAAGAATAGTTGAAACCTCTTTTGCTTGTCTTTTTACTCTTGCAACAGCCTCATCTCTTGTAAACCCAAATGCAATTGTTGATGCAAATGCAACAATTTCTATTGGTCTGTCCCCACGTGTTATTCTTGTTAATAAACGATTCCACATTGCAATCTCTCTATCAAGTCTTATGCTATCGTCAGCACCATCTTTTGCAAGTTTTGATTTTTTTGCTTCAGCAGCAGAACGCTTTGTTTTAATATCATCTATATGTTTTGTTAGATCTATTGCAGAAAGTAACAAAGACACTTTTACAACATATTTAAGTGAGCCAATTGCCTTTTCAAACGATTCAAGCATCGCTGCTCGTTCACTTTCTTTTTTATCTAAAGTACTCTCATAAAATTTTATCTCTAAAAATTTTGTTGCATAATAGCCATCGGTTGTCTTTTTTATTACGTTGTCGCGGGTTGAAGAAATTTCATAACTGCCACGTATTTCAACAAGATTTGATGCTCGTGTTACTGCAGGAATGAACAGATACCCATACTTCCAAATAAATAGGCTAAAAGTAAAAAGAACTGCAGCAATTACAACTGATGGTGCACTCCCATAAGCTAATGATAAAAGAAGTGAGACAACACCACCACAAAGCGCTATAAATGTTATAACCCTATTTATCATTTATTTCAACTCAATGTAGATCTACTTTGTGTTTATATTATTTATATTGTCTTTATTGGGATTTCTATTTCGCCACCTAAAATATTTCCTAGTTCTTTTATAAATACTATAGTAACAATCAATGAAAATAACGGCCCTATGATTGCATAGTTAGCTACATTTGACAATACCTCAGCATTTTTTCTTGTTATTATTGTAAGATCACTAGCAATATTCGCTGTTGAGTTAGCACCCCACCCAGACAGGTTATCTAACTTTGCAGCAATTGCATAATTATTGTTTAAATCTAATATAGGCCATGGCGCATACATAGAGCTATTCGTAAACTTTTTCATTTCAGTTACTGCACTATTTACTTCGCTAATCGGATCATGAAACATCATCATAATTATTGGATAGAAAATGAAAAGGCCCAACGATAGTGCAATCAAGAAACCACCAAGCTTGCGTGTTGCAAAGAACGCACGAAAAATCAATCCAGCTGCAAATAATAATGGAAATCCACTTTGAACTATAAAATTAAGAATTTGTAAATTGAGATTTAGAAGAATTATTGCAATCTGCGCTAGATTTATCTGTGTGGTTAGCATTGAACTAATCGCTGAAAGGTTTACCAGCGGTTTAATAGCGAATACATTAAAATTCAATGTTAATTCTTGATAATATCCTATTGTTGTTAGTATTTTTATGGACTCTTGTAACATCGCGAATACTGCATCTGCAAGATTTTTTACAATACAACCTACCCACTCTGCTGCAACTTCTCCTTCACCGCATTTTTTCTCAATAAAAAAACCTGAGCCTATTGTTGATATGCTAGTTTCTATTACAACAATTGCCCCTAACAATGCACTGTTTATAATTGATTGAATAGATTCTTCTATACCAAATCTCTCTAATCTTCTGTTGTTGAATGCACGGCCTATGCCAATAAATATCCCAGAAAGAATAAGCGATGCTGTTACAACTGCAACTGCTAGAACTTTCCAATCAGCCCACCCAACCTCAACCATAACTTACATACCAAATTGCAGAATTAAATAAGTTTCGATTGTGAAGAAATAATCATCTAACTAACTCAACAACTGCCTTCCGTTATCTTTCGCTTGCCGTTACTTTTACTTTTATTGGATAAACACCACCAAAAACACTATATTCATCTTCTTTTAAGCAAGATAATTGGAAGATTATATCCTGCGAATCTACAAAAATAAGGTAATCTTTGCATATAAATCCTAGGCTAAAGATGAGGCACTTCATATCATTACTGAAGGTCTAAAAATCGCAAATGAAAGAAATTTTGATGGGAAGAGTTTGGAAGAACTTAAAACCAAGATTAGATAACTACCTACTTCCCTTATATCCCAACGGAGCAGTTGGCCCAACTACCATATCTATTGTTTCTCCTTCAAGTTTAACTTTTTTAGGAACTTTATTTGGTGTTTTCACAAGCTGAGGAATAGTCTTCAACACCTCTTCCTGATGGGTATCATTTTTTACTTCAACAGCAACTTTAGGTTTTTCACCCATATTTGCACCTTCATTATGCAAAGGTTTTTTGCATCCAAAGGTGAATATAGCAGTGGCTACTATTAAAGTTTTTGCTATTGACGGCTTTGCGCCACTTATATCACTCTCGAAAAAATTCACATTTCACGTCGTAGCAAAAATACGCGTTAATCAAAGATCCTGAAGGAGATAACGGAGGATCTTCTATGCTTTTTTCATTTTTGTCGCCATTTAATATAAAAAACGCAAAATTCGAAAATTTTTTGGTTCACATCGATAATGAGTGCGATTTTATGATGTTCTTTTATTTTGGCGCAAAGCTTATAACTGTGATTGTTAAAAGTAAACTATTTAAATATTTTCTCATAATGTAAACAACCTACTTATGAAAAACAGAAATATTATTGTTGCTAAAGCAAATTATACACCTGCTCCACAAGAACCAGTAGAGCTTGTTGAGCGAAA
>JBGFRY010000023.1:0-6072 GCA_041694845.1 Microcaldota archaeon | reverse complement strand
GTTGGAATACATATTGAGAGAACTGGTTTTTCTGCCATTAACTAGCCACCTTTTCTATTAGCAAAAAATTTATCAAAACACGTGTATTGTATCTAGATAACGTTTAAAAATCTATAGAAACGATCAAAAATGTCACTACAAACAATTGATGTGAAAGAGCATTAAGGCCTATTTGGCGCTTACTTCTTGATCATGTTATTGATTCTCAAGTATAAACCTTCGCTATCAAGTCTATGATTTTTAAGTATGTAATCACGCTCCCCTATATCTTTTTCAAATATATTCTCAACTCCAATTATTTCAATTTTTTTATCGACAAAATTAGCCAAAAACTTTCCAAAACCTAATGTTTTGTTGTGTTCCTCCACGCTTATTATTAGATCCGTATCTGACAAATATCCTCTAAGATAATTAAAATTGAGTGGTTTTATTCTTCCTACATGTACATGCCCAACATCTATTTTTTCTTTTTCTAACTTATCTAATGCCTTTTCAACTTCAAAACCAATACTACCAGTGGAAATTACAGCGATTTTTGTTGCTCTTCTCAGTATTGTTAGGCCATTTCTTTCTTCTATTCTCTTGCTAAAAATCCCGCCACTGATCTTACTTAAACGGATATATGCTGGTCCACCAGCTTCCATTGCTTCCTGCAAAAAATTCGCGGCTTCTTCAGGCTCAGCAGGCGCATATACTATCATGTTTGGCAGCTGTAGGGTAAGTGAAAGATCATTAAGTGCATAGTGGCTTATTGCATCTGTACCATAAGAAAAACCTTCTGCAGAACCTACAAATATAATTGATGCATTATGGTAGCACACATCTATGAGTATTTGCTCGAATGGACGGTATAAAAGAAAAGGTATTATCGAATAAATAACTACTTTTTTTCCTTCTTTTGCCAAACCAGCTGCAATACTTACCATCGCTTGTTCTGCTATCCCAACGTTAAAAAATCGATTAGAATGTATGTCATTTATCCTATCCAGGACTGAAAATCCAAGATCTCCAGTGAGCAGTAATATGTTTGAATCCTTGTTCATTAGCTTTTCTAATCTATCTATTATAGCATTCCTCACGAAATTACCCCAACTCGTTTCCTTTTGGTGGTTTATAATGAGACTCTATTTTTCCCTCAAAATGCGCTATCCCCTTGCATTTTATTGTATGTGCAATTATTACAGTTGGTTTCTTGTTTTCAAAAGCATTTAGAAAAGAGGCTTTTAATGAAGCAAAATCATGACCATCTGCTTCTATAACATTCCAACCAAACCCAACCCATTTTTCTTTTAGGTTTCCTCCTATCTTAGTAGTAACACCATACGCTTGGAGCTCATTATTGTCTATTATCACAATTATATTGTCAATCCGATTTGCCAAAGCAAAATTAGCAGCTTCCCAGACTTCTCCTTCCTGGCATTCTCCATCTCCCATAATTACTATAACAGGGATATTGCTACCATTAATCTTGTTTGCTAATGCCATTCCTACACCAACACCAAGGCCATGACCAAGCGAACCAGTAGAAAACTCTATTCCATTTACACTTGTATCGACATGGCCAGGCAGTCCACTATTTTTATGAAATGTCAGCAGTTGTTCTAATGAGAGGAATCCTTTCAGATGCAATACAGTGTATAAAGCTGCTGCAGCGTGGCCTTTGCTAAGTAGAATTCTGGGGCATGTTCTATTCTCGAATCTTTGTAGTGTAAGCTCCTTGTCAAAAATATCAAAGTATATAGAGACTAAAATATCCATTACAGAGAGACAACTACCTATATGCGGCGCATTTCCTTCAGCAGTTATTTTTATTGTTAATTTCCTGGCTAAAAGAGCAATTTCCTCAAGGTTCATTTCCTTTTTCACCTTTGTAATATTCGATGTTTTCAGTTATCCATTCGATAGTTGTTTTTAATCCTCTCTCCAGATCATATCTTGGGGCAAAGCCAATTCTTTTTATTTTAGCTATGTCAGCATACCAGTGCCGAATTTCCTGTTGCGTCTTTCCACTTTTTTCCCACTCAACATCCAATTTTCTTCTCATTATTTTTTTTTCGATCAGTTCTACAAGCTTCTTTATGTTCGTTTCCTTTCCACTGCCGACATTGACGATCCCCCCTAATTCCATCAGTTCTGAATTTTTAATTACATGTAAACTAGCATTCAGGAAATCGCCTACATATACGAAATCTCTAACATACGTAGGCGATGATAGGTTAAGTTTTTTTCTTAATACTGCTGCAGAACATATTGTTGGAATCAACCGAAATGGTTCTTCGTAAGGACCGTAGACTGAAAACGGTCTTATACTTACAACTTTTTTGTTTTCTTCTTTGGCCCGTATACCTGCATAGTGAGTAGTAAATAACTTCGAAGCACCATACAGTATAGTTGGAAATGTCGGGCCATCCTCTTTCATAGGGCACGGTACATTACCATATTCTGAACTACTCCCAACCATTACTGTAATATCTGCAAACTGTATTGAAGCGTCTGCTATGTTGACGCCACCAATTATGTTTGTATTGATTAGAGCATCATTATCTTTTTGTATTCTTGGATAAGCACCATAGCTTGCAAGATGAATTACAATCTCAGGTTTTACTTCTGAGAAAATCTCAAAAATTTTCCGACGTTCTGAAAGATCGGCAATATACACTCTATAATTTTTTTCAAAAAGACTAAGTCTCCAGTACTCTTCAGGTTTCCTTCTCAATATTACTGTTGCTTCATTGTCATCTTTAAGTTTCTCCAGAAAATAAGCACCTATGAAGCCACCAGCGCCTGTTATTAATATCCTTCTCCCGTTTATCATAATATCAACTAGTTATTTCCTTTATTGCCATTTTTATTTGCGAAATAGCGTATTCTAAGTTCTCTTTTTCCAGAGCAGGGTAAACCCCGATCCAAAAGGTTTTTTCCATTATAGTGTCTGTGTTGATTAGACCACCATGGATTCTATGCGGTATGTTATTGTCCACAAAGTATGGTTGCTTAGTAATATTTCCAGCGAAGATCAACCTAGTTGCAACTCCCCGTGCATTTAGATATCCAAGTAATTGCCTTCTCTTTGCGTTATCTTTTATAGTGATTGGAAAACCGAACCAAGAAGGCTCTGAGTTTTCAGTTTCACAGGGTAGTATGAAATACTCATTAAGTTTCTCTTCAATAAATCTTTTTTTCAGATAGGCAAAGTTCTCCCTTCTTTTCTCTACAAAACTATTCAATTTTTTCATCTGTGCAAGCCCTATTGCAGCCTGAATGTCTGTCATTTTCAGATTAAATCCGATTTCCGAGTAAATGTATTTGTGATCATATCCATAAGGCAGGTTCCCCAATTTCCACTCAAATCTTTTTCCACAAGTATTATCCTTACCAGTAGGGCACCAGCAATCCCTACCCCAATCCCTGAGAGAGTGTGCGATCTTATAAAGTAAGGGATCATTCGTCAATATTGCCCCGCCTTCTGCAGTGGTTATTTGGTGTGCAGGATAAAAACTGAGCGTTGAGAGATGCCCGAAACTACCAGTCGTTCTATTGTTATACCTGCTACCAAGCCCATCACAATTGTCTTCAACAAACCAAAGGTTATGTTCATCAGCAATCTTTTTTATTTTTTCAGCTTCAAATGGATTTCCAAGTGTGTGTGCAAGGAAAATAGCCCCTGTTTTTTCAGTTACTGCTTCTTCTACCAATTCTGCGCGAACGTTGTACGTCTCCAATTCCACATCCAAAAAAACAGGGACTGCGCCATATTGAATTATCGGGTTTATCGTGGTTGGGAAGGATGCAGCAACGGCAATTACCTCATCCCCTTTCTTTATTCTTTTCTTGCCAAGTTTTTGTGATGTAAGAGTATAAAAAACAACAAGATTCGCAGAGGAACCTGAATTGACAGTTAATGCAAATTTGACTCCGATATAATCTTTTAGTGTATTTTCTAATTCCGTATTGTACCTCCCTTCTGTCCACCATCCATCCAAAATAGCATCAACAGCATTAATCAGTTCTTCAGAATCGAAAACCTTTCCACTTACAGGAACTTTATTTTGAGGAAGTTTAGTTTTTATTGTTTCGGCATATTTTTTAACCAAATCAGCTATTGCTTCGCGGTTTTTATCTGGCACCGTTATTCACCCAAGCAGCTTTTTATACCACGGAATAGTTGCTTCCAGTCCCTTCCCAAAACTATACTTCGCTTTCCATCCTAGCAGTTTCTCTACTTTTTCAGAGGATAGATACTGCTCAGGTATCTCATTCTTTGCAATGTTCAGTATTTCTGTCTTTATTTTTTTGTTCATTGCTCTTTCGACTTTTTCAACTATCTCTAACACTCTAAAGCGTTCTCCACTGCCAAAATTGAATGCTTCTCCACTTGTCTTATCTATGTTTTCAGCAAGAAGAAGGTAACCGTCTACAACATCATCAACGTACAAATACTCTCGTAGTGGTTTTCCATCGCTTCTTATTTCCAGGATACTGTTTTTAATTGCAGCTATTATTGCACCAGGCACTATTCTATTGAAATTTAGATCGCCAGGACCATATATATTTCCAAACCTTGTAACCGTTATCGACATTCCATAGCTGTTTGCATAGCATAGACTTATCAAGTCAGCGCAGGATTTTGAAACCTCATATGGTGTATCAGCATGCAACGGCATATCTTCTGTATAAGGTAATTTTTCACTTTTTCCATATGCTTTGTCAGAAGAAGCAACCACAATTCCTTTTACTGTTGACGATCTACGAGCTGCTTCAATGGTGTTTACAGTACCATCAATGTTTGTCCTGAAAGTTTCAAGCGGGTTCGCATGTGCAGTCGTAACTATAGGTTGAGCTCCAAGATGCAAGACATGCTCAATTTCATAACGCGTAATTACATCATATACTCTGTCAAAATTCTTCAGATCACCGTATGCAATTACTGTTTTTTCATCCAGTTTTTCTGTATAAAAATATGATCTTGGGTCTTTTGAGCGCAATAATGTTATTACATTAGCTCCAAAAGAAAGAAGTTTTTTGACAATGTGGCTTCCAACAATACCTATTGCACCTGTAACAAAAACATTCTTTCCGTCCCAAAATTCACTGTTCATCTAATCACTCCATACCTTCCATAGCGCTTTTCCTTTTTCCCACATCATGTCTAAATCAGATTTGTCTTTTAACTTGTCCATAGGCTTCCAAAAACCTTTATGTTTATATGCCATAAGCCTTTCATCAGAAGCAAGCCTTTCAAGTGGCTCCTCCTCCCAAGGCGTTTCATCACCTTTTATATAATTTAATACTTCTGGTTCAAGAACAAAAAACCCACCATTTATCCATGCACCATCTCCTAGTGGTTTTTCTAAGAAGTTTCTTACAACCTCTCCATCGAGGTCAAGCGCGCCGAATCTTCCTGGTGGCTGAACCGCAGTTATAGTAGCAGCCTTTCCATGCTTTTTGTGGAACGAAACAAGCTCTTTTATGCTTATATCAGCAACACCATCCCCATATGTCATCATAAATGTATCGTTTATGTACGTCTTAATTCGTTTTATTCTCCCACCAGTTGCTGTATTCAAGCCAGTATCTACCAGAGTAACCTTCCAATCCTCGCTTTTTGAATCATGCACATCTATTTTGTTGTTTTTTATATCTATTGTTAGGTCTGATTTATGCAGAAAATAGTTTGCAAACCATTCTTTTAGCATATAACCCTTATATCCTAAGCAAACTATAAATTCATTAAAACCATAATAGGAGTAGATCTTCATTATATGCCATAAAATAGGCATCTCACCTACTTCTACTAATGGCTTAGGTTTTACAGTAGTCTCTTCACTTAATCTCATACCAAATCCGCCCGCAAGAATAACAACTTTCATTCTCCCACCATACTTTATTATATAGCAGAATATATTATAGTATCTGGTAGTTGTTTATAAACATACCATCTCAACTTAATTACATTGAATTACTTAGTTGAAGGAGTATAAAAGAAAAAATTGGTAAATGATGCTATGACAGATGTGTTAAAGGAGGAGCATAAAACTATTGCAAAAGGTACTTTTTGGAGCTTAACTGGCT